>JAICGP010000202.1 GCA_025923055.1 Thermoleophilia bacterium | reverse complement strand
GTCCACGCCGTCCTCACGCACGAGGACGTCCCCGGCGAGAAGCGCTACGGGCTCGAGTTCCGCGACCAGCCGGTGCTCGCCTTCGAGCGGGTGCGCTACTTCGGCGAGCCGGTCGCGGTGGTCGCCGCCGAGCATCCCGAGCAGGCGCGGCGCGCGGCGGAGAAGGTTCACGTCGAGTACGAGCCGCTCGACCCGATCATCGACCCGGAGCGCGCGCCCGAGCACCCGGCCATGCACCCGCAGGCGTGGACGCACGGCCACGGCTACCGCGACGACCCGCGCCCCAACGTCGTCCGCAGCATGATCATCCGCCACGGCGACCCCGAGGCTCGGGGCGACATCTCGGTGACCGGCGAATACGAGCTCGGCATCCAGGACCAGGCCTTCCTCGGCCCCGAGTCGGGGCTCGCGGTGCCCGACGGCGAGGGCGGGGTGGACGTCTACGTCGCCACGCAGTGGCTCCACGTCGACCGCGACCAGGTGGCGCCTTGCCTCGGCCTCCCCGAGGAGCAGGTGCGCATCCACCTGGCCGGCGTAGGCGGCGCCTTCGGCGGGCGCGAGGACCTCTCCATGCAGATCCACGGCGCCATGCTCGCGCTGCACACGAACCGGCCCGTGAAGCTCGTCTACAACCGCGAGGAGTCGTTCGTCGGCCACATCCACCGCCACCCGGCTCGCATCCGCATGGAGCACCGTGCGAACCGCGACGGGAAGCTCGTCTGCGTCCACGCGACGATCCTCCTCGACGGCGGCGCCTACGCATCCAGCTCGACCGCCGTCACCTCGAACGCCGCCTCCTTCGCCTGCGGCCCGTACGCCGTGCCGAACGCGCTCATCGAGGCAACCTGCATGTACACGAACAACCCGCCCTGCGGCGCCATGCGCGGCTTCGGCTCCGTCCAATCCTGCTTCGCGCACGAGGCGCAGATGGACAAGCTCGCCGCGGCGCTCGACCTCGACCCGGTCGAGCTGCGGCTGCGAAACGCGCTCGCGCCCGGCGACACGCTGCCGACCGGCCAGCGCGTCACCGGCGCGCTCCCCGTCGCCGAGGTGATCCGCCGCACCGCCGCGATCCCGCCCCCCGAGCCGGAGGAGCTGCCGCGTGACCCCATCCGGCTCCCCGGCGGCGCCGGCAACACGACGCGCGGCGAGGGCGTGCGCCGCGGCGTCGGCTTCGCGCTCGGCTTCAAGAACATCTGCTACTCGGAGGGCTTCGACGACTACTGCGCCGCCCGGGTCCGCCTCTTCGCCGACACCGACGGCGAGCTCGTCGCCGAGGTGCACTCCGCCGCGGCGGAGGTCGGCCAGGGCGTCGTCGGCGTCATCGAGCAGGTCGCCCGCACCGAGCTCGGCCTCGACAACGTCGTCCTCGCCCCGCACACGACCGCCGCGGTCGACTCCGCGGGCTCCTCCTCGGCCTCGCGCATGACGTGGATGAGCGCCGGCGCCGTCCAGCTCGCGTGCCTCGCGGCGAAGGAGGAGCTCGAGCGCCGCGGTGGCTCGCTCGCCGCCGGCGAGGAGATCGACCTCGAGCGCGTCTACCGCCACATCCGCACGTACCCGCTCGATCCCGACACGGGCCAGGTCGTCGGCGGCGACCGCGCCCACGTCGCCTTCGCCTGCTCGGCGATGCGCGTCGTCGCCGAGGTGGACGTCGAGCTCGGCCTGACCCGCGTCGTGTGGATCGGCACGGCGCAGGACGTCGGCCACGCGGTCAACCCGCAGGCCGTCTACGGCCAGATCGAGGGCGGCACCGCCCAGGGCCTCGGTCTCGCGCTCATGGAGGAGATCCAGACGCGCGACGGCCTGATCACGAACGCGAGCTTCACCGACTACCTCATCCCGACGGCGCTCGACATGCCGCCCGTCGTCTCCGAGCTCGTCGAGGAGCCCGAGCCCGATGCGCCGTACGGCGTCAAGGGCGTGGGGGAGCCGCCCACCGTCGTGTCGACGGCGGCGATCGTCGCCGCACTGCGCGACGCGACCGGCCGCGAGCTCACGCGCGTCCCCGTCCGACCCGACGACATCTGCCTCTGATGGCTCACGAGGTGCGCGACGTCGCGCCGGGGCTCTGGATCTGGCGCCGCGAGCATCCCGACTGGTCGCCCGACGCCGACTGGGAGCCGCTCGTCACCTCGACCTGCGTCGAGTCGCGCGGCGAGGTCGCGGTGCTGGACGCACTCGCGCCGCCGGAGGATGCGACCGACGTCTGGGAGCGGCTCGACGCGCGCCCGCCGACCCTCGCCGTCGTCCTCAAGCCCGACCACGTGCGCGACGTCGACCTCTTCGTACTGCGCTATGCGGCACGCGCCTTCGGCCCGTACCTCTTCTGGCCGCACGACGTGCCTGAGACCGAGCTCGAGGGCATCGACCCGGGCGACGAGCTGCCGGGCGGGCTCGTCGCCCTCTACGACGGCCGTGGCCGCAACGAGACGCCGCTCTGGCTGCCCGAGCAGCGGGCGCTCGTCTTCGCGGACGCGCTCACGGCGCCGGGCGGCGAGCTCCGCGTCTGGGCCACGCCCTGGCACGAGGAGCGCGCGCTCCCGGCCCTGCGGGCGCTGCTCCACCTCCCGTTCGAGCTCGTGATCGTCGCGCACGGCGAGCCCGTGCACGACCGCGCCGACTACGAGCGAGCGCTCGAGCGCCCGCCCTGGGGCGGCTAGCCGCCGACCTCGACGACGACCTTCTTGCCGGCGCCCTCGGCCTGGCGCCGCCAGGCCTCCGCCACGCGCTCGAACGGCACCGTCTCGATCTCGACCTCGATGCCGCCCGCGGTCGCACGCCCGAGCAGGCGCAGGTACTCGCGGTGCATGACCTCGCGCGGCGTGCGGAAGTTCGAGTAGCCGAGGATCTCGAGCTGCTTCCCGCGCACGTCGGCCGAGCGGAACGGCGCCTCCGGCCCTGCCGACTGGCCGATGTTGACGAGCCGTGCGCCCGGCGCCGCGGCCGCGGCCGCGGCGACCGCGGGCTCGCCCCAGAGCGGGTCGACGACGTACTCGGGTCCGTCGCCGCCGCACGCCTCGCGGAAGGCGGCGGCGAGGTCGTCCTCGTCCAGCGAGACGACGGCGTCAGCGCCCAGGCGCCGCGCCCGCTCGAGCGCCTCGGGACGGCGGCCGGCGGCGACGACGCGCCCCGCGCCGAGCAGGCGCGCGCCCTGCAGCGCGACGAGGCCCACCGTCCCGGTCGCGCCGAGCACGAGCACGGTCTCGCCCTCGCGCACGGGCGCGCGGTAGGCGACCGGGAGCCAACCGGCGAGCCCGGCGACGCCGAGCGCGCCCGCCAGCGCGGGGTCGGTTCCCTCCGGAAGCGGGACGAGCTCCGCGTCGGGCGCGCAGAAGAGCTCGGCGAGCGCGCCGTTCCGCTTCGTGCCGGCGTGCGCCCAGACGAGCGTCCCGGGTGTGTGTGAGTCGCTCTCGCGGACGACCCCGACCGCCTCCGAGCCGGCCACGTACGGCGTCGGCGGCGAGCCGCCGTAGAAGCGCCCGGCGGCGACGTTGACGTCGATCGGGTTGAGCGGCACGGCGAGCACCTCGACGAGCGCCTCACCCTTCTCACGCGTGGGCTCGGGCGCCTCCCCGGGCTCGGGAAGCCGGCCGATCTCGGGCACGAGGGCGGCGCGCATCGCCGCCGACTCTACCGTCGGGTCAGCGGACGATGTCCGCCACGATGCCCGGGTGCCGGGCGCGCCAGTTGGCGAGGTAGAAGCCGAGGTGGAGGAGCGCCTGCTCGGGCGTCGCCGTGGGCGGCGCGATCACCTCGACGGTCGTCTCCCCGCGCTGGGCCGCCTCGTAGTTGGCGCGCTTCAGGGAGGCGAGCAGGTCGTGGACGAACGCAGGATCGGATACGTGGACAACCAAGGCCGCAGGTCTCTCCGAGTCGGAGTGTGTGACGCTCGGCGTGGCCGTTCAACTCCCCGAAAGGCGAGAATGAGACCGTGGCGCGGGCGCTCGCGGCGGTCCTGCTCGTCCTGCTCGTCGCCGGGTGCATGCGCGGCGACGAGGCGCCCGCGGCGGAGGCGACCGTCGAGCGCGTCGTCGACGGCGACACGATCGTGCTCGCGGGCGGCGACCGGGTGCGGCTCGTCCAGATCGACGCGCCCGAGCCGTCCGAGGGCGAGTGCTACGGCGTCGAGGCGGGCGACGAGCTGCGACGGCTGCTGCCCGCCGGCGCCGACATCGTGCTCGAGCGCGACCAACGCCTCGACGACGTCGACCGCTTCGGCCGCCTGCTCCGCTACGTCGTCCGCGAGGAGCTGAATGTCAACCTCGAGCTCGTCCGGCGGGGCGCCGCCGCGCCGTACTTCTTCGGCGGCGACCGCGGCCGCCACGCGGACGAGCTGCTCGACGCCGCCGAGGAGGCGCTGGCCGCAGGGCGTGGGCTCTGGGGCGCCTGCCCCGCCGCACGGCTGCTGCCGGAGCTCGGCGTCGAGACGCGCTGACTCGGGGAAGATCGCCCGTCCGAGTGATCCTGCGGAGAGGTCTGCGCCCCTACGCTCCGTCGTGGAAGGCCTGACATGAACCTGCGCGACCTGCCCCTCGGAAGCCTGATCGTGCGCGACGGCATCGCGCGTCCCGCCGACGTGCGCGACGCCCTCGTCGAGGCGCAGGAGACGGACCGGCGGCTCGG
>JAICGP010000201.1 GCA_025923055.1 Thermoleophilia bacterium | reverse complement strand
TTGTTGCCGCCGCTGGTGCCGTCGTTGCCGCGGGTGCGGTCGCCGTCGCCGGTGTTGTTGCCGCCGCTGGTGCCGTCGTTGCCGCGGGTGCGGTCGCCGTCGCCGGTGTTGTTGCCGCCCCCGGTGCCGTCGTTGCCGCGGGTGCGGTCGCCGTCGCCGCGCTTGTCGTCGTCCTCGTCGTCGTCGACCGCGAGCGCGTCGTCGGCGTCGTCCTTGCGCGCGTCGACGTCCGCGAGCGTGACCGCCTCGACCGGGTCGGCGTCCGCCCAGCTCTTCAGGGCTGCGCCGAAGCCTCCGAGCCCGACCGCGACGACCGCTGCGAGGAGGAGCACTCCGATCTTCCCGAATGGCATTTCCGAACCCCCTTCGATCTCTCTTGCTTGCGTCTACCGAAGGTGTATCCGGGCCCGATTAGACGCCCGTGAGGCCGCAATGAGAGCTCGGTGAGCCCCGCGTGAGAGCGTTCTCATCGAGCCGGCGCGGGCGGGCGCGCCGGCGTGGCGCCGGGGCGGAAGCGCCCCAGGCGGGGCAGCGGCAGGAGCGCCGCCAGCGGCTCGAGCGTCTCGGCGACCTCGGCCGGCAGGGGCCGATCGGCGGGCCGGTCCCGCAGGCAGCCGAGCACGAGCTCGGCCACGGCCGGGGGAACGTCGCGCGGCAGCGGCTCGGGCGGAAGCTCGAGCTGGGGGAAGCGTGCCGAGAGGTCGTCGCTCGCGTGGTCGCCGTCCGGGAAGGGCCGCCGGCGGGCGAGCGCCTCGTAGAGCGTGACGCCGAGGCCCCAGACGTCCGTGTGCTCGTCGATCTCGGCGAAGCGGGCGGGGTCGCACTGCTCCGGGGCCATGTAGGCGTCGGTGCCGATCTGCGAGCGCGAGGTGCGCGCGCCCGCGAACGTCTGGGCGACGCTGAGGTCGATGAGCTTCGGCGTCGAGCTCATGATGATGTTCCGCGGCTTCATGTCCAGGTGCGCGTAGCCCTGGCTCGCCATGTAGTGGAGCACCGAGCAGAGCTGGAGCGCGAGCGGCAGGAGCTGCTCGACGATGATCCCGTAGCGGCGCTCGAGCGTCGAGAGGCGGGGCCCGTCCAGGAGCTCGAGCACGAGGTGCGGGCGCTCGCCCGTCAGCACGGCGTCGAACGAGCGGACGAGCGAAGGGTGCGCCAGGCGGCTGAGGATCTCTGCCTCGCCCGCCAGGCCGGCGAGCGTCCCCTCGTTCTCCGTCTGCCCCGGACGGACGAGCTTGACGACCACCAGCGTGTGCAGCGTCTCGTCCCAGGCGAGGTAGGCCTCGTAGCGGCGGCCGCCGCCGAGCAGCCGGACGGCGTACCGCCCGGGCGCGATCACGTCGCCCTCGGCGAGCTCCCAGCGATCGTCGGCCCACGGCGCTCTCGTCACGCCGCACGTGATACCCGCGACGGGTGAGAGCCATGTGAGGGAACAATGAGAGATCTCTCACGGTGGTCTCATCGCACTCTTCGCCGCGGCGGGGATCCTGAGGTCCCGTGCGCTCCCCCTTCGTCCTCGTCGCTCTCGTGCTCGCACTCGTCCTCGGGGCGAGCTTCTACGCCGCCCGGGCTCCCGAGCGGACGCCCGTGCCCACGATCGAGCTACGGGCGGAGCAGCGGGACGGGGAGCGCCGGCAGGAGCGGCGCGGGCGGTCGCAGCGCGCGAGCGAGCGGTCGGGCGGGGACGGCGGCGGCACGGACGGTGGCGCGGGAGCTACGGTGGTTCCTGCTCCTCCGCCCTCGACGGTGGGCGTCGAAGAAGACGACGACGATGACGACGACCGAGACGACGCGAGCGACGACGGAGCCGGCGGCGAGACCTGAGCCGCCCGCGCCCGACACGGGCGGGCAGGGGCGCGCGTCGCGACTGGCCCGGCTGCGCCGGCTGCCGGCGAGCTTCCGCTTCCGCATCCTCGCCGGCTACGTCGGGCTGCTGGCGCTCGCCACGCTCGTCTCGATCGTCGTCGCGCGCGAGGCGCTCGAGCGTCGTCTCGACCAGCGGATCGACGGCGAGCTCGTGCAGGAGTCGCGCGAGCTGCGGCAGCTGGCGAGCGGGAACGACCCGGAGACGGGCGAGCCGTTCAACGCCCGCGCCGACCGCATCTTCGAGGTCTTCCTGGAGCGGAACATCCCGTCGCCGAACGAGGTGCTCCTGACCTTCGTCGACGGCGAGCCGTTCCTCCGCAGCAGACCGGTCGCGCCCCACCGGCTCGACCAGGACCCGGAGCTCGTGGCACGGTGGGCTTCGCTGGCCGAGACCGAGCGGGGCGGCATCGACACGCCCGCCGGGCGGGTGGAGTACCTGGCCGTGCCGCTCCTCCGGGGCGATCGACCCCAGGGGGTCTTCGTCGCGGCGATCTTCCGCGACCGCGAGCGCGAGGTGGTGGACAGTGCCATTCGCGTCGTCGTCGGCGTCGGCGTCGCCATGCTGCTCGTCGGCTCCGTGCTCGCCTGGCTCCTCGCAGACCGCGTCCTGCGTCCCGTGACGGCGGTCACGGAGACGGCCCGCTCCATCTCCGGCGGCGACCTGTCGAGGCGCATCCCCGTGTCCGGCCACGACGAGATCGCGGTGCTGGGCGAGACGTTCAACGAGATGCTCGCGCGCCTGGAGACCGCCTTCGAGACGCAACGCCGCTTCGTCGACGACGCGGGGCACGAGCTGCGCACGCCCATCACGATCGTGCGCGGGCACCTCGAGCTTCTCGAGGAGGACCCGGAGGAGCGCCGCGTGACGCTCGAGCTCGTCCTCGACGAGCTCGACCGCATGGCGCGCATCGTCAACGACATGCTCACGCTGGCCAAGTGGGAGCGCCCGGACTTCCTCGCCCCGGCGGAGGTCGACGTCGGCGCGCTCACGGACGACGTCGGCGCCAAGGCGGAGGCGCTCGGAGAGCGTCGCTGGGAGCTGGACGCCCGGGCGGAAGGAGTCGTCGTCGCCGACCGCCAACGTGTCACGCAGGCCGTCATGCAGCTCGCACAGAACGCCGTCGAGCACACGAGCCCCGGCGACGAGATCGCCCTCGGCAGTCGCGTCGCGGGCGGCGAGCTGCGCCTCTGGGTCCGGGACACGGGCCCGGGGATCCCGCTCGACCAGCAGGAGCACATCTTCGCGCGCTTCTACCGCGCGGGCGGGACACGCCGCTCCGAGGGCGCCGGGCTCGGCCTCTCGATCGTGCAGGCGATCGCCTTCGCCCACGGCGGGCGCGCCGAGGTCGCGAGCTCCCTCGGAGCGGGCGCGACCTTCACGATCGTCCTGCCGCTCGCCGGGCCGCACGCGAGGGGAGGCGGGCAGGCGTGAGCCGCATCCTCGTGGTCGAGGACGAGGAGCGCATCGCCTCGTTCCTGGAGAAAGGCCTGCGTGCGAACGGCTTCACCACGGACGTCGCCTCCGACGGCGAGTCGGGATTCGCGCTGGCGCGCTCGGGCCGCTACGACCTCGTCGTCCTCGACGTGGGGCTCCCGGGCATGGACGGCTTCGAGGTGCTGCGGGAGCTGCGCCGGGAGGGAGCGCAGGTACCGGTCGTCATGCTGACGGCGCGGGACGCGGTGGAGGACACCGTCGCGGGCCTGGAGGGCGGCGCGGACGACTACGTCACGAAGCCGTTCCGCTTCGAGGAGCTGCTCGCGCGGGTCCGCGTGCGGCTCCGCGGCGAGCGGGCTCCGGAGGAGACCGTGCTCGCCGTGGGCGCCGCGAGCCTCGACCTGCGGACGAGGCGCCTGACGGTCGACGGGACGGACGCCGACCTCTCCGCTCGGGAGTTCGCGCTCGCCGAGATGTTCTTCCGCCATCCCGGCCAGGTGCTCTCGCGCGAGCAGCTCCTGAGCCACGTCTGGGGCTACGACTTCGACCCGCGTTCGAACGTCGTCGACGTCTACGTCGGCTACCTGCGCCGCAAGCTCGGCAAGGAGCGCATCGCGAGCGTCCGGGGGATGGGCTACCGCCTCGAGAAGATCTAGCTGCGCCGGGTAGGGTCCCAGGCATCGAGGAAAGCGACGAGGAGGCCCGATGACCGAGACGACCGCAGCCGTCACCGAGCTCGTCCGGGCCGCCGGAGAGCCGCTCGGCCACGAGGAGCTCGCCACGCTCGACGCGTACTGGCGCGCCGCCAACTACCTCTCCGTCGGCCAGATCTACCTGCTGGCCAACCCGCTCCTCCGCGAGCCGCTGCGCCCGGAGCACGTCAAGCCCAGGCTGCTCGGCCACTGGGGCACGACACCCGGGCTCAACCTCCTCTACGCGCACGCGAACCGCGTCATCAGGAGCCGGGACCTGGACGTGATCTTCGTCACCGGCCCCGGCCACGGCGGCCCCGCCCTCGTGGCCAACACGTACCTCGAGGGCATCTACAGCGAGGTCTACCCGCACGTCGGCAGGGACGAGGAGGGGCTGCGGCGGCTCTTCCGGCAGTTCTCCTTCCCGGGCGGAGTGCCGAGCCACGTCGCGCCCGAGACGCCCGGCTCGATCCACGAGGGCGGCGAG
Source organism: Thermoleophilia bacterium (assembly GCA_025923055.1). GTDB lineage: Bacteria > Actinomycetota > Thermoleophilia > Gaiellales > Gaiellaceae > JAIBJN01. Next base: position 154 of record JAICGP010000201.1, on the reverse strand, counting down.
CTCGGCTACGCGCTCCTCCACGCCTACGGCGCCGTCTTCGACAACCCGAGCCTGCTCGCCCTCTGCGTGGTCGGGGACGGCGAGGCCGAGACGGGGCCGCTCGCGGCGAGCTGGCAGTCGAACAAGTTCCTCGACGCGCGCCGGGACGGCGCCG
>JAICGP010000200.1 GCA_025923055.1 Thermoleophilia bacterium | reverse complement strand
CGCGCGCTCGTCTTCACGACCGACTTCTTCCCGCCGCTCGTCGACGACCCGGCGCTCTTCGGCGCGATCGCCGCGGCGAACGCGCTCAACGACGTCTTCGCGATGGGCGGGCGGCCGCTGCTCGCGCTCTCGATCGCGGCCTTTCCCGAGGAGCTGCCGGTCGAGACCGTGCGCGCCATCGTCGACGCGGCGGCCGCGAAGGTCGCGGAGGCGGGCGCCGTGCTCGCCGGCGGCCACACGATCCGCGACAGCGAGGTGAAGTACGGGCTCGCCGTCGTCGGCACCGCCCACCCGGACGGGATCTGGCGGAAGAGCCGGGCCGGGCCGGGGGACGTCCTCTTCCTGACGAAGCCGCTCGGGACCGGGCTCGTGCTGACAGGCGTGGCCAGGGGCGCCGTCGACGAAGAGCACGCCGCCGAGGCGGCCCGGCGGATGACGGAGCTGAGCGACCGCGCCGCCGACGCGCTCCGCGGCTTCGATCCCTCCGCGGTCACCGACGTGACCGGCTTCGGGCTCTTCGGCCACGCGCACGAGATGGCCGAGCGCAGCGGAGTCCGCCTCGTCCTCCGGGCGGACGAGCTCCCGGCGCTTCCGGGCGCGCTCGACGCCGCAGCCAAGGGGATCCGCACGGGTGGCGATCCGCGCAACCGCGACTTCGCCGCCGGCGCGGTCGAGCTCGGCGGTGTCGGCGACGACGTCGCCGCCCTCGGCTACGACCCGCAGACGGGCGGTGGGCTCCTCGTCTCGCTCCCGGGCGAGAAGGCGGCCGTGCTCGAGGCTCGCTTCCGCGCCGAGGGGCTGTTCGCGGCGCGGGTCGGGCACGTGGAGGAGGGGAGCGGGGTGGCGGTCTCCTGATGGAGGCCGGCGCCCGGACCGCCCGACTCCGCTCGCTCACGGTCTCGCCCGCGCTCTTCGAGTGGCTCGCGTGGGCCGCGCTGGCGGCACTCTTCCTCATCGTCGTCTCGGGAGCGACCGTGCGCCTCACAGGCTCCGGCCTCGGCTGCGAGAACTGGCCGCGCTGCGGCGAGACCTTCCTCCCGCCCAAGGACTACCACGCGTTCGTCGAGTTCGGGAACCGCGCCGCCGGCTTCGTCGTCGGGCTCACGACGCTCGTCACCGCGGCCGGCGCCCTCCGCGTCCGCAGCCTGCCCCGCTGGCTCCTGGCGAGCGCGGTCGCGCTGCCGTTCACCGTGCTCGCCCAAGGGGTCCTCGGCGGGATCACCGTCCTCTTCGAGCTCCATCCCCTCGTCGTCATGGGCCACTTCCTCCTCTCGCTCGTGGCGCTCGCGGTCGCCGTCGCGGTGCTCCTCGGCGCCCGCGCGCACGCCCGGGGCGCCGGGATCGAGGCGCCGCTCGGCTCCTCCTGGCTCGCCCTCGCCCTCGTGCCCGCGGCCCTGGCGCTCGTCGTCTCGGGGACGCTCGTCACGGCCGCCGGGCCGCACTCCGGCGGAGAGGACATCGCCCGCTTCGGCGACCTGATCGAGGCGGTGCACATCCACATCGGCGCGACCGCGGTCTTCGGCATCCTCTTCCTCGCGCTGCTCGGGCTGCTCCTCGTCGAGCGGCGGCGGGCCCGCGTGGAGCTGCGTCTCGCCGCCGTCGTGCTCGGCCTCCTGCTCGTGCAGATGGCGGTCGGCGAGGTGCAGTGGCGCGAGGGGCTGCCGTGGGGCCTCGTGCTCCTGCACGTGACCGTCGCGACGGCCGTCTGGGTTTGCGTCGTCGCCCTCGCAGCGCGGATCGTCTTGCGGCGGCGCGCGCGGCTTCCGGCGTAGACTGGCCGGATGGCAGGGCATCTGCGGATCGAGCGCCGGCCCGCGCTGCGGCACCCGGTGCTGATCACCGCGTTCCGCGGCTGGAACGACGGCGCCCAGGGCGCCTCGCTGGCGGCGAGCTTCCTCGCCCAGAGCTGGGGGGCGCAGCGCTTCGCCGACATCGACCCGGAGGAGTTCTACGACTTCCAGGCGGTCAGGCCGCACGTCCGGCTGGAGGAAGGCGTCACCCGCCGCATCGACTGGCCGGAGAACGCGTTCTACGACGGCGCCATCCCCGGGCTCGAGCGCGACGCGGTCCTGCTCGTCGGCGTGGAGCCGAACACGCGCTGGCGGACGTTCTCGAACGAGGTCGCGCGCGTGGCGAGCGATCTCGGCGTCGAGCTCGTCGTCACGCTCGGGGCGCTGCTCGCGGACGTCCCGCACACGCGCCCGGCGCCGGTGACGGGCTCCGCGAGCGACCCGGGGCTCGTGCGCGAGCTGGGGCTCACCTCCTCGCGCTACGAGGGGCCGACAGGCATCGTCGGCGTCCTGCACGACGCCTTCCGCGCCTCGGGAGTGCCCGCCGCGAGCCTCTGGGCGGCCGTGCCCCACTACGTCTCGCTGGCGGCGAGCCCCAAGGCCGCGTTGGCGCTCTGCGAGCGGCTCGCCGGGCTGCTGGGCACGACGTTCGACCTCGGCGACCTCCAGCGGGCCGCGCAGGCTTACGAGCTGCAGGTCAGCGCCGCCGTCGCCCAGGACGAGGAGACGGAGGCCTACGTCCGCGACCTCGAGACGCGCCGGGACACGCTCGGCGACGAGCTCGACGTGCCCTCCGGCGACTCGCTCGCCGAGGAGTTGACCCGCTTCCTCCAGGAGCACGAGGAGCGCAGCCGCGGCGAGCACGGCGACGAGCCTCCGGCCTAGCCGAACGTGAAGGCATAGGCTTCGACGCCCGGCGTGAAGCGCAGCTCGAGGTCGTGGTCCCCCTTGCCACCCGGGATGCGGGCGAGCGTGTAGATGTCGTCGACGGTCACCTGGACCACCCCCGCGGGCCGGCCGTCGAGCGTCACGGCGACCGTGCCTCTCGCGCCGCCTTCGCCCGGGCCGAGGACGAGGAAGACGTCGTTGGCGTGGAAGCGAAGCCGGAGCCGCGCGCCCCCGCCGGCGACGATGCGCTCCTCCTCGACGCGCCAGCGGCCGCCGTAGGCGACGCCGTGCAGCGGGACGTAGTCGGGGAGCGAGTAGTCGGCCTCCTCGTCGCGGACGATCCCGGAGCCGACGTAGCGGTCGAGGCGCAGGTAGCCGAGATAGGTCTCGGGCGTCTGTGCGCCGGTCGGGGTCTCGTCGGCGATCTCCTCCGAGACGAGACCGCCCTCGTCCTCCTCGAGTAGCAGCCTGATGACGCGCTCGCTCTCCTCGTAGGCCCCCTCGCCGATGTGGGCGTAGCGAAGGTGGCCTCGGCGATCGACGAAGTACTTCGCCGGCCAGTAACGGTTGGCCCACGCCTCCCACGTCCCGAAGGCGTTGTCGATGGCGACCGGATACTCGACGCCGAGGTCGCGCACCGCGCGGCGCACGTTGTCCGGGTCGCGCTCGAAGGCGAACTCCGGCGTGTGGACGCCCACGATGACCAGGCCCTCGTCGCGGTAGGCCTCGTCCCACGCCCGGACGTGGGGCAGCGTCCGTAGGCAGTTGATGCACGAGTACGTCCAGAAGTCGATCAGCACGACCTTCCCGCGCAGGCCGGCCATGGTGAGGGGCTGCGTGTTGAGCCACAGGTCGATCGCGCGGAACTCGGGGGCGGGCCCGAAGTCGTCCAGGCGCCCGTCGTCGGCGAGCCCCGGCATGCCGACGAGCCGCTCGAGCCTCGTCTCCGCGGCGGCACTCTCCTCGAGCGCCTGCAGCGCGCGCGTGTACTCGGGGACGCGCGTCTGGAGCCGCTTGTCGATGCCGAGGACCATCAGCACGGCCACGGCGAGGATCGCGGCGCCGAGCGTGCGGCGGACCGCCGGAGCGTGGGCGCGCACGCCGCGCAGGCTCATGCCGCGACGGGCGGCGACGGCGACGGCGAGGAGGACGACCCCCGCGCCCAGGCCGTAGGCGAACGTGATCGCGAACGCCTCGATCGTGAGGCTCTGCGTCGCGGCGACTGTGACGACGGCCCCGATCACGGGGCCGGCGCACGGGGTGAAGAGGAGACCGAGGCTCGCTCCGAGCAGGAACCCACCGCCGGCGTCGCGAGGGGCACGTCGTGCGAGGGCCTGGAAAGGCCGGCCGAGCAGCTCGCCGAGCGGCGGCCAGACGAGCGAGCTGCCGACCACCACGACCACCGCGATCGCGAGCGTGCGCAGGAGGTCGTTCGGGAGGCCGAGGGCCGAGAGGAGCGCGGTCGCCGTCAGCGTGAAGACCGTGAAGCTCGCCACGAGGCCGGCCACGATTGCGTAGGGCCGGCGGGGGCCGCCCGTCGCGCCTCCTGCGAGGACGATCGGCAGCACGGGGAGGACGCACGGCGAGATCGAGGTGACGACGCCGGCCACGAACGCCACGCCGAGGAGCAGCAGCATCGGCGCTGATGCTAGCCCCGAGTTCTGAACGAAGCCTTACGTCGTCAGGCGGGCTCGGACGCCCCGGCGAGACGCTCGCCGCCGGCGTCCTGCGCGGTCTCCCCGGACTTGCCGTTCGGGGAGCGGCGCTTCCCCTGCTTCCCCTGCCGCTTCGCCTGGGGCTGCTCGGGCGCCTGCGACTCGCCCGCCGCGTCGGTCTTGCGCTTCTTCTTCCTGCGCCGGCGGCGCGACTTGCCCGACGGCTGCTTCGGCGCGGGCAGGTTGTCGGCGAGCGCGTTCGCGATCTCCTCGAGCGAGCCGATCCGCTCGCGGACTCCGTCGAGCAGGCGCTGGGCCGT
>JAICGP010000199.1 GCA_025923055.1 Thermoleophilia bacterium | reverse complement strand
TGCGACCCGGCGCCCGGCTCGCTCTTCCCCGTCGGCACGACGACGGTCGAGTGCGACGCGACGGACGCCTCCGGAAACGCCGCCGTTTCGATCACGTTCGCCGTCATCGTCCAGGAGGGCCCGGTCCCCGCCAGGCCGAGCCTCACGACCGCCGTTCGGCGGCTCACGCGAAGCCGAAGCGCCGACTTTCGCTTCACGGCCGAGCCCGGCACGACCGTGGAGTGCAGGCTCGACGGCCCGTCCGGCACGGGCGCCTTCACGCCGTGCTCGAGCCCGAACGGGCACACGTACACGAGTCTCGCCGACGGCGCCTACCTGTTCACGCTGCAGGTGACGAACGGGATCGGCAACGTCAGCCAGGCGACTTTCGCCTGGACCGTCGACCGCACCCCGCCCGCCGCGGTCAAGGGCTTCTCCGCCAACGGGCGTGACGGCCTGGTGAGGCTGCGCTGGCTGAGGCCGACCGAGCTCGACTACCGGCGGGTGCGCATCGTGCGGGTGCGAATGGGAAGCGGGAGTACGAGGCTCGTCGCGGAACGAACGACGGCAGTTCGTTTCACGGACCGCAGGGTGAGGAACGAGGTCCGCTACCGGTACGTGATCCGGAGCGTCGACAGGGCGGGAAACCGCTCGCGCGCCGTGTCCGCGATCGCCCGCCCGAGCGCCGTCGTCTCGCCCCGCTACGACTCCCTCGTCCGCCGGCCGCCGCTCGTCGACTGGCGCTCGGTTCGCCGCGCCACGTACTACAACATGCAGCTCTGGCGGAACGGGCGGAAGCTCCTCAGCGTCTGGCCGCTCCGCTCCCGCTACCGGCTTCGATCCTCGTGGGCCTTCGGAGGCAGGCGCCACTCGCTGGCGCCCGGGCGCTTCACCGTGTACGTGTGGCCGGGCTTCGGCCGGAAGGCGGCGGTTCGCTACGGTCCGCTGCTCGGCTCGACCTCGTTCCGGGTCGGCTAGGCCGCGCGCCGCCGCAGCGCGATGCCGGTCAGGATCTCGCGGACGATCCGGTCGGCGACGAGCGCCGTCACGTCCGCCGAGCCGACGCCCGTCGGGATCACCTCGACGACGTCGGCGCCGACGACGTCGAGCTCCGCCGCGACCGTACGCGCCGCCCACAGCAGGTCGACGGGCGTCATCCCGCCGGGCTCGGGGGTGCCGGTGCCGGGCGCGAAGGCCGGGTCGAGGACGTCCACGTCGATCGTGAGGAAGACGGGCCCGCCGCCGACGATCTCGACCGCTCGGCGCACGACCTCCTGGATCCCGAGGTCGCGGACGTCGTGCATGAAGAAGCTCGTCACGCCCCGCTCGGCCTGCCAGGCGAACTCCGCCGCCCCGGGCCAGTAGCCGCGCAGGCCGATCTGAACGTAGCGGCGCGGGTCGACGTGGCCCTGCTCGACGAGCCGGTAGAACGGCGTCCCGTGCGATACCTCCACGCCGAAGACCTCGGTGCCCGTGTCCGTGTGCGTGTCGAAGTGGACGACGCCGAGCGGGCCGTGCGCGGCGGCGCACGCGCTGGCGTCGGGCTCGGAGATGGAGTGGTCGCCGCCCAGGACGACGGGGACCGCGCCCGCGTCGAGCACCTGCGCGACGAGCGCCTCGATCGCTTCATGGGAGCGGACGGGATCGGCCGGGATCACCGGCGCGTCGCCGAAGTCCACGACCCGTAGCGCCTCGAAGGCGTCGACCTTCGCCTCGAGGTGCGCCCCCGGCGGAAAGCTCGCCGCCCGGATCGCGCGCGGCCCGTACCGCGTGCCCGGCCGGTCGGAGACGAGGTCGTCGGTCGGCGCGCCGACGATCGCGACGTCGACGCCGGCGAGCTCGGCCGGGTCCTGTGTGTACGGCATGGAGCCATATGTGAGGAGCCCCGCGTAGTCGGGCTTCTCCTCGTGCCCACGCGGCCAGCGCTCGGTCGGGTCGATCACGGCGCGGGAGTGTACGCGCTGGTGGTGGTGCGCGCGCGTCGACGAGACCAGCGGCCGGGTCGCGATCTCCACGGGAGATCGGGAGGGTTACGATCAGCGGGTGCTCGAGACCGCCCTCCGCGGCGCTCCGCGCGGATGGGGGCTGCGCTGCCGCGGCTGGGAGCAGGAAGGCGCGCTGCGCTGCCTCCTCAACAACCTCGACCCGGCGGTCGCGGAGGACGCCGCGGCGCTCGTCGTCTACGGCGGACGCGGACGCGCGGCGCGCGGGCCCGAGGCGCTCACCGGAATCCTCGCGGCGCTCGAGCGCCTCGGCTCCGACGAGACACTGATCGTCCAGTCCGGCAAGAAGGTGGCCGTGCTGCCGACCCATCCCGATGCGCCGCGCGTCCTGATCTCGACGGGCATGGTCGTGCCTGCGTGGTCCGACGAGGACTCGTTTCGCCGGCTCGAGGAGGCCGGCCTGACCATGTTCGGCCAGATGACGGCGGCGGGCTGGTTCTACATCGGCACGCAGGGAATTCTCGGGTTCACCTACGAGACGTTCCGGGCGGTCGCCGATTCGCACTTCGGCGGGACGCTCTCGGGGAAGCGCGTCCTGACGGCCGGCCTGGGCGGGATGGGCGGCGCGCAGGGATTCGGAGTGACGCGGAACGGCGGCCGCGCGCTGGTCGTCGAGGTGGACCCGGCACGGGCCGAGCGGCGGCTTCGCGCCGGCTGGGTCGACGCCGTCGGCGGCTACCACGAAGCGCTCGCCGCCCACCTCGATCCTGACGGCCCGGGCACCGTGGCCCTGGTCGGCAATGCAGCCGAGGTCGTCCCCCGGCTCCTTGCCGACGGCGTGGACTTCGAGGTCGTCACCGACCAGACCGCGGCCCACGATCCCCTGCGCGGCTACGTGCCTCGGGGGTTCACCTCCGAGGAAGCGGCGCGGGCCCATCCGGACGACCCGCGGTTTCGAGATGCGGTGTTCGGCTCGCTCGCCGCCCACGTGAACGCAATGCTGGGCTATCGCGAGCGGGGCGCCGTCGTCTTCGAGTACGGAAACGGGATCCGTGCTCAGGCCGCCGCCCACGGAGTCGAGGAGGCCGGCGCGATCCCCGGCTTCGTGGCGGCGTACGTGCGGCCCATCCTCGCCCGCGGCGTGGGCCCGTTCCGCTGGATCTGCCTCACGGGCGAGCCCGAGGACCTGCGCCGGAGCGAGGAGGTCGTCGTCGAGGTCGTGGGCAGCGAGTCGCTGCGCGGCTGGATCGGCCTGGCGCGCGAACGTGTGCCGCCCCAGGGCCTTCCGGCCCGCATCTGCTGGCTCGGCCTGGGCGAACGCGACCGCGTGGCCGCGGCGCTGAACGAGCTCGTCCGCTCGGGGAAGTGCGGCCCGCTCGCGCTCGGCCGCGACCACATGGATCCGGCGTCGGTTGCCTCACCCTCGCGCGAGACCGAGAGCATGCTCGACGGAAGCGACGCGATCGCCGACTGGCCCGTCCTCTCGGCGCTCCTGAACGCGGCGCAGGGAGCGAGCTGGGTCGCGATCGGAAACGGGGGAGGCGTCGGCGTCGGACGCTCGATCCACTCGGGCATGGTCGTCGTCGCCGACGGCAGCGAGCTCGCGGAGCGCAAGATCGGCCGCGTCTTCTGGACCGACCCCGCCCTCGGCGTCGCCCGGTATGCGGACGCGGGCTACCCGGAGGCGCGCGCCGAGGCGGCGCGGCACGGGCTCGAGACGGGCGGCTAGGTGTCGCCCTTGCCCTTCCGCAGCCCGGGCAAAGCGCGCAACACCCTGTCGCGCCGCTCCAGCAGCGCGGCCGCGGCGGCGGCGGAGTACTCGCCGCGGAGCCCTCGCCCGCTCTTCACGCCGAGAGCGCCCGCGCGGAGGGCGCGCTCGATCGACGGCGAGGACTCGGCCTCGTTCGCGAGCTCGGGCCAGAGGTTCCGTGCGACCGCGGCGTGGACGTCCAGGCCGGCGAGATCCATCGTCTCGAACGGCCCGATAGCCGACCAGCGGGCGCCGAGCCCGTGCGTCACGGCGCGGTCGACGTCCGCGAAGGAGCAGACGCCTCCGTCGACGAGCGCATAGGCCTCCCGCAGGAGCGCGTACTGCAGGCGGTTGACGACGAAGCCGGGGACATCGCGGCGGACGACGACGGGCGACTTCCCGAGCACCTCCACCCACCCGGCGAGCGAGTCGAGCGTATCCGGCGCCGTGCGATCCGCGCCCACCACCTCGACGAGCTCGACGAGCTCGGGCGGGTTGAGGAAGTGCAGGCCGGCGAACCGCTCCGGACGTACGAGGCCATCCGCGAGGGTGGAGAGGCGAAGGGACGACGTGTTCGTCGCCAGGATCGCGTCCGGCGCGGCCAGCTGCTCCGCGCGCGCGAGCACCTCGCGCTTCGGCTCCGCCTCCTCGACGATCGTCTCGACCACGAGCTCGGCGCCCTGCAGCGCCTCGTCGAGGGACGTGCCGAGGCGCACGCGGCCCTTGCCCAACCGGTTCCGGGCGGCCCGAAGGCTCGATTCACGGCGCGCGGTGAGTCGAACCGAGGTGCCGGCCTCGGCGAAGATGCGGGCGATTCCGGCGCCCATCGTGCCGGCGCCCACGACCGCCACCACGCGCGGAAGCTCCACCCCGCGCACCGTACCGTCGAGCGAGGAGCCGACGCGCTCCGAGCGGCGGGGGCCCATCGGCGACGGCGCCCCGCGGCCGCCTCCAGGAAGGGCTCGCCGGCGTTCCCGACGCCGGCGAGCTTCTTCGGTCACGTCGCCCGGGCGAGCCTGCTCGCACGCAGGCCGAGGTCGTCAGGCGGCCTCCGCGAG
>JAICGP010000198.1 GCA_025923055.1 Thermoleophilia bacterium | reverse complement strand
GAGCTCGTGCGGGTGGTTGTTCATCTTCGCGCCGAGGCCGACGAGCGCGAGGATCTCGGGCACCTTGGAGCGGATGTCGCGCTTCGACTCGCCCTGCACCTTGAGCGCGTAGGCGACGTTCTCGTACGCGGTGCGGTCCGTGAGGAGCTTGAAGTCCTGGAAGACGCAGCCGATGTTGCGCCGGAGCATCGGCACCTTCGAGCCCTTCAGGCGGGCCAGCTCGCGGCCGCCGACGATGATGCGGCCGTCGGTCGGGTCGAGCTCCTTCAGCAGGAGCCGCATGATCGTCGACTTCCCCGAGCCGGACGGGCCGACGAGGAAGACGAACTCGCCCTTCTCGATCACGAAGGTCGCTTCGCGGAGCGCGACCACGTGCGGCTCGTAGACCTTCGTCACGGACTCGAACACGATCATCGGCGAGCCGCCCGGCGCGTGCACGAGCGGCTGCGCCGCGGGCTCCGGGACGGGCGCGGCGGTGCCGTCCCCGTCGCCGCCGACGCCGTTCAGCGTGCTCGGCGGCGCTGCGGGCTGCTGGGGTGTCTCTTTCAGGTCGGCTTCCTGCACCGGTTCAGTGGGGGTCGCCCGTCCCGAGGGCGCACCGGTCGCGGCTGGGGCTGGCCGTCGAGTTTAGCGGAAGGCACGGCGGACAGTGGCGTCCCTACCCCACGGCACCGGTCGCCCGGGCGAGCAGGTAGGCGCGGATGAAGCCGTCGAGGTTGCCGTCGAGCACGCCCTGGGCGTTCCCCTCCTCGACGTCGGTGCGGTGGTCCTTGACGAGCTGGTACGGGTGGAGGACGTAGCTGCGGATCTGGCTCCCGAAGCCGGTGTCGAGGACCTCCCCCCGCTCCTGGGCGAGCTCGGCCTCGCGGCGCTCGAGCTCGTGCTCGGCGAGACGGCTGCGCAGGATCCGCATCGCCGTCTGCCGGTTCGAGAGCTGGGAACGCTCGTTCTGGCACTGCACGACGATGCCCGTCGGGACGTGGGTGATGCGGACCGCCGAGTCCGTCTTGTTGACGTGCTGGCCGCCGGCGCCGCTGGCGCGGTAGGTGTCGATGCGAAGGTCCGACTCGTCGATCTCGATCTCGACGTCGTCGGCGACGAGGGGGCTGACGATCACCTGCGCGAAGGAGGTGTGGCGCCGGTGTGCCTGGTCGAACGGCGAGAGCCGGACGAGCCGGTGCACGCCGCGCTCCGCCTTGAGCGTCCCGTAGGCGTTCTCGCCCTCCACGGTGAAGGTGGCCGACTTGAGTCCCGCCTCCTCGCCCGCCGAGACCTCGATGAGCTCGGTGCGAAACCCGCGCTCGGCCGCCCAGCGCAAGTACATGCGGAGGAGGATCTCCGTCCAGTCCTGGGCATCCGTGCCGCCGGTGCCCGCGTGGATGGAGACGACCGCGTCGCCCGCGTCGTACTCGCCCGAGAAGAGGGAGTCCTCCTGGAGGCTGTCGAGCTCGCGGCGGAGCCCGAGGACGCTCGCCTCGACCTCGTCGAGCTCGCCGTCGTCGGAGGCGAGCGCGAGCAGCTCGCCGAGGTCGGCGGCCTCGCCGCTCAGGCGCTCGTAGCGCTCGAGGCGCCGCGAGAGGCGCGCGTGCTCGGCAGACGTGCGCGCCGCCTGCTGCTGATCGTCCCAGAAGCCGGGCGCGCCCATCGCCTCCTCGAGCTCGGCGACGCGGGCCCTCAGCGCGTCGGGGTCAAAGGTAATCACGGACCCAGTCGAGCTGGGTCCCGATCTCGGCGAGCTCGCGCTCCACTGCGCTCCGTTCGGCCACGGGCTGATGGTAGCTGGCCGGTCGAACGGCGCTGCGCCGCCCGCGGGCTCTCTTCGCGAGGGGCCACCCGGGGCCACCACCCGCTTTCGACGCTAACGGGAAAGAGCGCGCGCGTGTCGCGCCGATCGTGATGAGAGTGTGAAACTGGGGAGTCGGGGCGGAGCGCTCAGGCGCCGTGGCACTTCTTGTACTTCTTGCCCGAGCCGCACGGGCACGGGTCGTTGCGGCCCACGCGGTCGAACTCGGAGGCGACGCGCTGGCCCGTGGCGACGGTCGTCGCCGCGCCGGCGCCCGCGCCGGCCACGGAGCCCGCGGTGCGCGCGCCCGCCGGCGCCGCCACGCCTGCTCCCGCACCACCGCCCGCTCCTGCCGCTCTGATCGCGTCCGCGCCGGCGACCGACTCGTGCTCGTACACGACTCCGTCGCCGTTCGCACCCGCGGCGGGCTCGAGCTCGGCCGTCTCGGGAGGCCGGTCGATCTGGATCCGGAGCAGGTAGCGGACGACCTCCTCCTGGATCAGCCCGGTCAGCTCCTCGAACATCGCGTGGCCCTCGGAGCGGTACTCGGAGAGCGGGTCCTTCTGTGCCATGGCGCGGAGGTGGATGCCGTCGCGCAGGTACTCCATCGCCTCCAGGTGCTCGCGCCAGCGCAGGTCGACGACCTGGAGCACGAGGTAGCGCTCCACCTCGCGCATCAGCTCGGCGCCGTACTCCTCGACCTTCGCGTCGTAGGCGTCGCGCGCGTCGTCCTGGAACTCCTCGATCAGCTCCTCGCGGGTCATGGACGCCGCGTCGAGCTCGTCCGGCGAGATCTCCGTCTCGTAGAGCCCCTGCATCTCCGTGAAGAGGCCGTCGAGGTCCCACTCCTCCTGGTACTCCGACTGGGTGTGGTCGAAGACGATGCGCGCGACGAGCTCGTCGAGCCAGCCGCCGATCTCCTCCGAGAGGTCGGCGCCGTGGAGGACGCGGCGGCGCTGCTCGTAGACGACCATGCGCTGCACGTTCATGACGTCGTCGTACTTGAGGACGTTCTTGCGCGAGACGAAGTTCTGCTCCTCGACCTTCTTCTGCGCGTTCTCGATCTGCTTCGAGAGGATCGAGGCCTCCATGGGCTGGTCGTCGGGAAGCTTGAAGCGCTCGATGATGTTGTAGATGCGGTCGCCGGCGAAGAGCCGCACGAGGTCGTCCTGCGCGGAGAGGTAGAAGCGCGACTCGCCGGGATCGCCCTGGCGGCCGGAGCGGCCGCGCAGCTGGTTGTCGATGCGCCGCGACTCGTGCCGCTCGGTGCCGAGGACGTAGAGCCCGCCCGCCTCGACGACCCCCTCGCCGAGCTTGATGTCGACGCCGCGGCCGGCCATGTTCGTGGCGATCGTGACCGCGCCCGGCTCGCCAGCGTGGATGATGATCTCGGCCTCGCGCTCGTGCTGCTTCGCGTTGAGGACGTTGTGCGGGACGCCCTGCCTCTCGAGCAGGCGCGAGAGGTGCTCCGAGACCTCGACCGAGATCGTGCCCACGAGGACCGGCTGCCCTGCTTCGTGGCGCTCCCTGATGTCGGCGATGACGGCGTCGTACTTCGCTTCCTTCGTCTTGTAGATGAAGTCGTTCTCGTCGTTCCGGGCGACAGGCTCGTTCGTAGGGATCTCGACCACGGCGAGGTCGTAGATCTCCTTGAACTCCTTCTCCTCGGTCTTGGCCGTCCCGGTCATGCCGGCGAGCTTCTCGTAGAGGCGGAAGTAGTTCTGGAGGGTGATCGTCGCGAGGGTGACGTGCTCCTCCTTGATCGCCACGCCCTCCTTCGCCTCGACGGCCTGGTGGAGGCCCTCCGACCAGCGGCGGCCTTCCATGATCCGGCCGGTGAACTCGTCGACGATCTTCACCTCGCCCTCCTGGACGACGTAGTCGACGTCCCGCTGGTAGAGCGACTGCGCCTTGAGCGCCTGGATCAGGTGGTTCACGAGCTGCGCGTGCTGCGGCTCGTAGAGGTTGTCGACGCCGAGCGCCCGCTCGACCGCCTCGATCGCCGTCTGGCGCGGTGAGACCGTCTTGAACTTCTCGTCGAACTCGTAGTCCGCGTCGTCCTCGGTCTTCTCGACGCCCTTGGGGATGAACTTCGAGGCGACGCCCCGGAGGGTGCGCACGATGCGGGCGAAGTCGTAGTAGGTCCGGGCGGCGGTCTGCGGCTCGCCCGAGATGATGAGCGGCGTCCGCGCCTCGTCGATGAGGATCGAGTCGACCTCGTCCACGATCGCGTAGCGGTGGCTGCGCTGGACGGTGCCTTGGAGGGACGTCGCCATGTTGTCGCGGAGGTAGTCGAAGCCGAACTCGGAGTTCGTCCCGTAGGTGATGTCGGCCTCGTACGCGACCTTCCGCTCGGCGAACGGCATCTGGTTGCGGATGAAGGAGGCGCGCATGCCGAGCGCCTCGTAGACGGGGCCCATCCACTCGGCGTCGCGCTTCGCCAGGTAGTCGTTCACCGTGACCAGGTGGACGCCCTCGCCGGGGAGCGCGTTCAGGTAGAGGGGCATGGTGGCGACGAGCGTCTTGCCCTCGCCGGTCTTCATCTCGGCGATGTCACCCTCGTGCAGGACGATGGCGCCCATCGCCTGGACGTCGAAGTGGCGCATCCCGAGCGACCGCTTGGCCGCTTCCCGGACGGCCGCGAACGCTTCGTAGGCCAGCTCGTCGAGCGGCTCGCCGTTGTCGAGCCGCTGCCGGAACTCCGCCGTCTTGCCCGCGAGCTCGGCGTCCGAGAGGGCCTCGAAGTCCGGCTCCAGCGAGGCGATGTAGTCGGCCTGGGAGGCCAGGCGCTTGAGCCGCCGGCCCTCGCCGACGCGGAGGACCTTCTCGAGCGCGCCGTAGTTCTGGGGCATCGGTACAGGCTAGCGACTGGTGATCAGAGGGGGTCGACGGTCAGCTGCCAGCGACCCTCCCCCACCCTATCGGCACGCGCGACGAAAGCCTGAAAGCGCGCCCGGCCCGCGCGCTC
>JAICGP010000197.1 GCA_025923055.1 Thermoleophilia bacterium | reverse complement strand
TCAGGGCGCGGATGATGCCAAGCAGGACTAGGGCCGACCGGTACTCACTCGTGGGCTCTCGTATCCGGAGTCGTGGGCGGGCAGGATGAGCGGATCCTGCGCCTTGACGCGCCGTTCGTCGTATGCGTCGGCCGTCAGCCAAACAGGCTCGTAGCAGTCAGCCCGGCTGCACTCGCAGAAGAAGGGGATCCGCTCGGGCTCGGTCTGGCCGCGGCGGCCCTCGCGCATGAACTCGTTGACCCGACGCAGGAGGGCGGGGCTGCGCTCGGCTACCGGCGCGACCGGTGGCCGATTTGCCGACGCCGCATGGTCGGCCTCGCGCGCAAGCGCGCCTGGGACGGGAGCAGCCCCGCTTCCCGCGATCATTGATGTCTGGCCGGCCAAGGAAGCCTCCTCAAGATGGTCGTGACAACTGTGCTCCGGCCGGATCGTCGGTCGGAGTCAAGCTGTCCGCCAGGGGCTATGGCTGGACCTGCGTACCGGCGGGAGTCTCGGCCGGCGCGCTCACGCACCATAGCTTGCCCGCCCAGCCGGCGCCAGGAGACTGTTCCGAAGCGACCGGCGATGAGGTGGGCGCGAGGGCGTCCCCAGCGTCGAGCGGCGCCCGAAGAGGCTCAACATCAGTCCGGCTTCAGAAGGCCGGATCGTGACGTAGTCCTAGGAAGGCGGTTGCCTCTGCTTGGGCAGCAAGCGATGCCCGTCGACTACCGCCGAGGCGACGTCCACGACCTTCCGGTTCGTGGAGCGCGAGTGTTCACGCAGCATCTCGAAGGCATTCGGCTCGTCGACCGAATGGCGCTCCATCAGGATTCCCTTCGCCCGCTCGGTGACGGCCCGGCGGCCGAAGGCGCCCTCCAACTCGTGGTACTCCGAGAATCGGCGCAGCACGATGTCGATCGAGCTCTGCCAGTCCTTCGCCTCGGAATCGGTGATGTAGGCGAAGACGCCGCGCTTTGACGCCTCCTTGACGAAGGTCGGATCTGGCGCGTGGAGCAAGGCGACTACCGGGCAGGCCGCTTCGCGGACGATCTTCTCGATCAAGCCAAGCGCGTGGTCGGAGCTCTCGCCGAGCCCGACGAGCGCAACGTCGGGTCGTTCCCGGGCCGTCACCGCGCCCACGTCCTCGACCTCGATCTCGCGCGCGATCACCTCGTGTCCTAGCGCCGCGACGAGCGGCGCCACGAGGGCCAGGCGATCCTTGCGCTCGTTCGCGATCAGGACGCGCAGGTGCTCGGTTTCCCGATGACTCAATTCTCCCGACCCCCGACCGAGTGTAGTGCCTCCGAAGGGGCAGCGGACGACGATGCGACCCGATCGAAACGCCACCTCTTTCCAGAGGCTGTTCACCTTCGGCTTCACCTGGGCGACGGAACGGATCAGGAGTTTTCATCGGCGTGCCGCCGAGGCCGGCGCGGGATTCAGCTCGACGGGGGACTCCTAGCGTTGTCGTCTCTCCTGCTATGGTGAGTTCAGCACGGAGGCTTGGACGCGGAAGCCGCTGAGGCTCCGAAGTTCCTCTCCGACTGTCACACCTGGTCTACGTGCTTCAAGGAGAGCTCGATTCCGAGCTCTCGTCACGATGAGTGAGGAGAAGCACATGCATGCAACCGTTAGACGTTACGACGGTGTCGATGAGGCTCGCAGGGACGAGCTGACGAAGAAGGTCAATGAGGCCCTGATCCCTCGCCTGAGCAGTCTGCCAGGCTTCAGCGGCTACTACTTGGTCGAGGCGGACAAGGGCGTGATGACCTCGATCAGCCTCTTCGACTCGCAGGAGCACGCCGACGAGTCGACCCGCGTTGCGGCCACCTGGATCCGCGACGAGCAGCTCGAGGGCGCGCTTCCCAACTCGCCGAAGATCACGTTCGGCAAGGTGGTTGCGCACAAGACGAACGGCGTCGTCACCGCCCTCTAGGCAGGACGAGTCCGGCAGGGCAGGCCCGCGGGACGGGCCTGCCCATCGGGACGAGAAAGGGTGGTCCCGTGACGAGCAGCTCCGTCAGGGAGCAATCTCGATGAGAGCGTCCTCGGAAACGCGGGCGAAGGGGTCGAGCTCGGATGCGCAACGGCCGGAGGGGCGGCTCGCAGGCGCATGGCAGGTGCCAGATGGGTCGACGCCGAGGCTCGAGGGCCGCCCGGGCTGGTAGAAAAGTTCGAGCCTCCGATTACCGATGTACCTAGAAGTGACCTTGACGAACGGGCAAAACTTCTCGATTCCGGTCGAGGTGGGACACTCCGCGGAACGCGAACTCGAGCTCTTCCTCAAGCGCGAGGGTCGCTACGCAGGCGAGTGGGTCCCGCTTCAGAAGGCCGGCAGGGAGCTCTTCGTCCGCTACGAGCAAATCGTGCTCGTCAGCCCGAAGGCCGACTGATCAGAAGAGACGCTCTGCGTTCGAGGGGAAAGCCGTTGTGCGATCGTCGCTGCCCGCCGGCTCGCGACCTGTCTCCGCCGCAAGCCAGCCTCTGTGGCGGCCCGTTATTCGCCGGTCGAGGTAACGCGCCCGCGGTGTGAATGACGTAAGGTGCCTGTACTGGCCCTACCCCAGAATTCGGCCCAAAGCCCGCAAGTCACCAACGCGCCCTGGCGCGCGAGGCGAAGAGCTTAGACGGCGAACGGATTCTCCTGTGGGGCCAGTTCTCTGCCGTCCGGAGCGGCTGGCCAACAGGCGCCGGCGGGGTCGCTCTCTCGTCCGCTCTTGCCCCGGCTGCGGGTTCGGGGTCGGCCGTGTAGAGGACGCAACTGAGGGCTACGCCGATGACGGCAGAGAGCAAGTCGGCGCCCGGACCCAGATGATCGTGGTCAGGATCGCTGACGTATTGTCCTCCGGCCGCGCCGAGGTGTTTGGGCGCCGGCCGGCCCGGGGACGAAGCGATGGGGTCTAAGGCGCGAAGCGGGACTTCGCGCGTTGGTCTCCCCTCCATGTGGAAGGCCCAATGTTCGGCGGCCCGAATGTTGGGCCTTTCCATTCCTACGACCGGATCGGGGCCTCACGAGACTGCCGGAGCCGGTTAGGGTGACCGTGACCGGGGTAGATCCTTCGGCCAGCAGGCGTGGCGAGAATCGAGCTCAACTGCGAGACGTGCGGCGCTCAGATCGCTGATCCGCCGCAAGCGCTCTCCGACCGCCCGACGCGAGTGTGTTGCCGGGCGAGCCTGGCCAAGGCGATAGCGGCCCGAGATCCGAGAGGTCCCGAGGAGGACGAGGGCGGCTAGACCGGGCGTCGACGAGCGTCCGCGCCTCCGACACGATCGCGTAAGAAAGGGGACGACTCCCCCTTGCGGCACGAGGATGCCGTCCCCGCCCTAGAGGTTTGCTGCCTCGCCGGTTACTCCTGCAAAGGCGCTCGGACGAGAGACCGGGCGTTTGTCGCTGCCGGGGAAGGGCAGACAACGGATGCCCATGGCACCTCGAGAGACTCGCCGAGAAGCGAACCAACGAACCTCCCGGCGGGGCAACGAGCGCCTCCACGCGGTCGTCGCCACGATGATCCCCGAGGGCGAGACTGTTCGCTTCCTCTGTGAATGCGCCGACGCGGAATGCCTGGCGAGCGTCGAGGTCAAGCCGCACCAGTGGAAAGCCGTCGCCGCCCAAGCCGACCACTTTCTGATCGTCCCCGGACACATGCGCAGCGAAGGCGAAGACGTCGTCGGATCGTTGGGACGATACGAGATCGTCAGGAAGCCCGACCGCCGCGACTGAGGCCCGGGTGGACCTTCAGCGCCGGATCAGGACTCGGGCGGTCCGGCTCCGCGCGCCCTCCTCCGTCACGGCGGTCGCGAGTGCGACGTCGGGCGGCGGCAGGAAGTCCGGGTAATCGAGGGTGGCGCTTCCGGTCGTGCCCGCGTACGGCACCGAGACGGTGGTCGGCGTCGCGCCCGGGGCGTCATTGGCGACGACGGAGACGAGCAGCCCGGCCGGGCGGCAGTCGGACGGCACCTCGTCGAAGCGCCAGGACAGCTCGACCGTTCTCGTGGAGACCGCGGTCGCGGCGAGCCCCGGCCGGGGCGGGACGACGAGGAGCCCGTCCCCGGACGTGCTCCGGTACGGCTGCCGCTCGCAGGAGGCGCTCGGTCGCGCCTCGTATTCGGTGGGCTTCAGCGGCCGCGACGAGGTCGCCCCGCTCGGCTCGGTGACCGTCTCCCCGTACGCGGGCGGCGGGTCCGTGACTACCGGATAGCCGCCGCCGGCCTCGCCGCCACCGTCGCGGACGCGCTCCGAGGCGCCGCAGGCGGCTCCGACGAGGACGAGCGAACCGAGGAGCACGACCCTGAGAGACACCTCGCCTTCAAATCGGGCGACGGGCGCCCGCGCTTGAGCCTCCGCCGCTAGCGTGTGCCCGCATGGACGTGAAGCGGGACGCTCCGGTGATCGCGGCGGCCGAGATCGAGATCGCGTCCGAGCCCGAGGCGGTCTGGGACGTCCTCACCGACTTCGCCGCGTGGCCGAGCTGGAATCCCGACGTCAAGTCGATGGCGTTCGAGGGCGGCCTCGCCGAGGGAGCCGCGTTCCGCTGGAAGGCCGGGCCCGGCACGATCACCTCGACGATCCGGCGGGTCGAGCGCCCCCGCCTGATCGGCTGGACGGGCAGGACGCTCGGCACGAGCGCCGTGCACGTGTACCGGCTCGAGCCGCTCGGCCGCGGCACGCTCGTGAGGACCGAGGAGTCCCTCGACGGGCCGATCGCCCGCCTCGCGCGGCGCCCGCTCCGACGGATGCTGACCGCCTCCCTCGAGGCGGGGCTGCGCGCACTGAAGACGCGCGTCGAGGCGCCGCAGGCCTAGGAGGTCTCGAGCTGCCGCTTCAGGTTCGCGTGGCTCTCGGGGAGCTCCTTCGCGGCCTGCCGGCGGAC
>JAICGP010000196.1 GCA_025923055.1 Thermoleophilia bacterium | reverse complement strand
TCCTGCCGCGCGGCGGCACGGTGATCGGCACGTCGCGGACGAACCCGTACAAGCTCGACGGGGGCGTCGAGCGGGTGCGGGAGAACTTCGCGGCGGCGGAGCTCGACGCGCTCGTCGCGATCGGCGGCGAGGACACGCTCGGCGTGGCGGCGCGGCTCCACGAGGAGCACGGCCTGCCGATCGTCGGTGTCCCGAAGACGATCGACAACGACCTTTCCGGCACGGACTACACGTTCGGCTTCGACACCGCAGTCTTCATCGCCACGGAGGCGATCGACCGCCTGCATACGACGGCGGAGTCGCACAACCGCGTCATGGTCGTCGAGGTGATGGGGCGCCACACCGGCTGGATCGCGGTCATGAGCGGCATCGCCGGGGGCGCCGACGTCATTCTGATCCCCGAGCACCCCATCACCGTCGAGGAGGCGTGCGACGACCTGCGGCGCCGGCACGAGCGCGGGAAGGACTTCTCCATCGTCGTCGTGAGCGAGGGCTACGAGCTCACGTACGCCTCGGGAGAGCGGCAGCAGATCGCGCAGGAAGCCTCCCCCACCGACCAGTTCGGCCACGTTCGCCTGGGCGGCGTCGGCGACGTCCTCGCCCGCGAGATCGAGGAGCGCACCGGCTACGAGACGCGCGTCACGGTCCTCGGCCACGTGCAGCGGGGCGGGACGCCGACGCCGCGCGACCGCGTGCTCGCTACCCGGTACGGCCTCAAGGCGGCCGACCTCGTGCACGCCGAGCGCTGGGGCGTCATGGCGGCGCTGCGCGGCGACGAGATCGTCGAGGTTCCGCTCCGGGAAGCCGTCGCCGAGCTGAAGACCGTGCCGCCTGAGTGGTACGAAGTCGCGAAGGCGTTCTTCGGCTAGCGCCGCTGCGCGCGCCTACTGGAAGAGGAGCAGCAGCGCGTCCGTCGGCGCGTAGTCGTCCGTGAGCACCGGCACGTCGCCGGTCGGGATGAGCGCGTCGTGGCGGTCGAGGATCGGCTTGCGCAGGTCGGGGGCCGTCGGCGCCTCCTCCCGGATCTCCTCCCACCGTCGCGCCAGGAACGCCCGCTGCGGGGCCGCCCCCTCCGTCGCGACGAGGATGAGGTTCCTGAAGGCCTCGACGCCGGCGTCGCCCTCGAGGATCGCCGGGTGCACGAGGACGGTCGGGAACACGGTGCGGTACGTCCGGTACACGGAGCGGAAGAGGCGCGAGCCGGGGCCGGCGATCGCCCCGATCGCGTTCGTCACGACGACGCCGCCGGGCTCGAGCCGCGACTGGGCGAGCTGGAGGAACTCCCGCGTCACGAGGTGGAACGGGATCGCGTCGGCGAAGAACGCGTCGATGACGATCGCGTCCCAGCGCTCGTCGCTCGCGGCGAGGAAGCGCCGGCCGTCGCCGACGCTGATCTCGAGGCGCGGGTCGTCGTGCGGGAGGGCGAAGTAGCGGTGGGCGACGTCGACCACGACCGGGTCGATCTCGACCGCGTGGAGCTCCAAGTCGGGAAAGTCCTGCAGCATCCGCTTCTCCGAGGAGCCCGCCCCGAGCCCGATGAAGAGGATGCGCTCCGCCCCGGGGTTGTAGGCGACGCCCAGGTGGAAGAGGTCCGTGTAGCGGAAGCGCGTGCGCAGCGGGTCGTCCACGTACATGGCGCTCTGGAGCGAGTTGTCGAAGCGGAGGTAGCGCGTGTCGGCGTCCTCGACGACCGACAGGCGGTGGTACTGCGTGTCGCGCGAGTAGACGACGCGGAGATCCGGCTGGGCGATCGCGGCGCGCGGGTCGCGCGCGTCGAGATATGTCTCGGAGCCGCGGAGGCGGTAGAGGGGCGACCAGTTCTGAGCCGCGGCCTCGGAGAGCGTCCCGCCGGTCTCCGGCGCCTGCGCCGTCGCCAGGACCCCCGCGCCTGCCGTCGCCGCGACGGCGAGCGCCGCCGCGACGAGCATCCGCTCGGCAAGGGCCACGACGACGACGGCGGCGAAGAGGGCCGCCGCCGCGAGGCCGATCAGCTGATCCGTCCCCAGCTCCGGGATGAGGAAGAACGAGGTGGCGAGCGTCCCGACGATGCTGCCGGCCGTCGAGATGGAGAAGAGCCGCCCTGCGGTGCGGCCGACGCGGGCGAGCGAGCGGGCGCGCAGGCGCACCGCGATCGGCGTGACGCCCGCCATGAGCACGCTCGCAGGGCCGAAGAGGACGATCGCGGCGAGCAGCGGGTTGAGCCGAGGGCCGGGATCCCAGGAGACGACGGCCTCGAGCACGGGCTCGTCGACGAGCGGCACGACGAGGATGGCCACCCCGGCGAGCGCCATCACGCCGACGAGGAGCTGGGGCGCCGGGAGTCGGTCCGCGAGCGCGCCGCCGGCCCAGTAGCCGACGGCGAGGCCGGTAAGGACGACGCCGATCAGCGAGCCCCAGACGAACAGCGAGTTGCCGAAGAAGGGCGCCAGCACCCGGCTCGCAGCAATCTCGACTCCGAGGAGCACCGCCCCGGAGACGAAGACTGCCGCCATCACGGCCGCGCCGTCGAAGGGGACGCGCGCGCTCGGCTCCGGCAGCCGCTCGGGGACGCGGCCGTTGCCGTCCCGGCCGTCCGCCGCGAGCGGCCCCCCGGCTACCGGGTCGCTAGCGGTGCGACTCGGGTCCACGCACGAGCTCCTCGAGGGCCGCGGCGAAGTCGGGATCACGGGCGAGGCCGTGCACCAGGATCGCGTCGACCCCCGCCCGCTCGAGCGCGAGCACCTGCTCGCGCGACTCGATCCGCGCCTCCGAGACGACGAGCTTCCCGGCCGGCACGTCGGCGAGGAGGTCGAGCGTCCGCTCCAGGTCCTCCTCGTCCTCGCCCAGCTCGCGCTCCGAGATGAGGACGATGTCGGGATCGATGCGCTCCAGCACGTCCTCGAGCTCCTCCTCCTCGCGGACGTCGACGGCGAAGTCGAGGTCGAGCTCGCGGGCGAGCGACGCGAGCCGCTCCAGGCGCTCGTCGTCGGCGGCGCCCGCGTACGCGACCACGAACGCGTCGCCGCCGGCCGCCGACACGGCGCGCGGGTCGCCGTCGCGCGCCACGATCGGAAGGGCGGAGCGCCCCCGCGCGCGACCGACGTCGGACGAGTCGACCATGATCGCCTCCGCCCCGGCCTCCTCGGCCTGCCCCGCGAGCGCCTCGACGTCGCCGGCGAGCACCGGGATGACGGAGATGCCGTCTCCCTCCGAGATCGCCTGGCTGAACCGGCTCACGTCAGGATGCTAGTGCCTCTCCGGGCAAGGAACGCCTGCTTCTGCCCCGCGATGACGCGGCGCCGAAGCACGCCCTCGCCCTTGCCAGGGCTTCCTGCCTTGGCCGCGGACGAGTGCGCACCCCGGCTTGGTGCTCACGACGCAGAAGCGGGGCAGCATTACCCGAAGAGACACTAGACGCCGATCGGGTGCCAGACCGTCTTCAGCTCGAGGAAGGCGGCCGCGTGCCACGGGGACTGCCCCTCGCCGTTCCGGACGACGCGCTTGACGTTCTCGGCGGCGAGGCGCTCCAGCTCGGCGACGTCGTCGGTCGCCCCGGCCAGATCGACCGCGTTCACGTCCATGTGCGAGGCGAGCACCGGGCAAAGCTCGCGCTTGCGGCCGGTGAGGAGGTTGACGACCCCGCCGGGGACGTCGGCCGTCGCCAGCACCTCGGCGAGCGTCACGGCGGCCAGCGGCCGCCGCTCCGACGCCACGACGACCGCGGCGTTGCCGCCCACGATCGCCGGCGCCAGGCGCGAGACGAGCCCCGCGAGCGGCGGCTCCTCGGGCGCGACGATCCCGACGACCCCCGTGGGCTCGGGAACGGTGAAGTTGAAGTACGGCCCCGCGACCGGATTCGAGGAGCCGAGGACCTGGGCGAGCTTGTCGGCCCAGCCCGCGTACCAGACCCAGCAGTCCACGGCGGAGTCGATCTCCGCTTCGCTCCCGGTCAACTCAGCAAACTCGGCCTTCCGACCTTCCATCATCTCCGCAACGCGGTACAGCACTTGACCTCGGTTGTAGGCGGTCATCCCCGCCCACTTCGGGAGTCCGCCGCGCGCGGCGCGGACGGCGTCGCGCAGGTCCTTGCGCGACCCGAGCGCGACGTTGGCGCCCTCGACCTCGTACGTCCGGCCCGACTCCGAGCGCGGGAAGGCGCCGCCGACGTAGAGCTTGTACGTCTTCGTGACGGGAAGACGGCTCACTCGAGCTCCAGGTAGGGCGCCAGCCCGTGCAGGCCGCCCTCGCGGCCGAAGCCGGACTCCTTGTAGCCGCCGAACGGCGAGGCCGGGTCGAAGCGGTTGTACGTGTTCGCCCAGACGACCCCGGCCCGGAGGCGCTGCGCCATGGAGAGGATGCGCGAGCCCTTCTCGGTCCAGACCCCGGCCGAGAGCCCGTACGGTGTGTTGTTCGCCTTCTCGACCGCCTCGTCGGGCGTGCGGAACGTCAGCACCGAGAGCACGGGGCCGAAGATCTCCTCCTGCGCGATCCGGTAGCTCTGCGCGACGTTGGTGAAGACCGTCGGAGGGAACCACCAGCCCTTCTCGGGCAGCCGGCACGGCGGCTGGTAGATCTCGGCGCCCTCCTCCGAGCCGGTGTCGACGAGCTCGCGGATGCGCTCGAGCTGCTGCTGCGAGTTGATCGCGCCCACGTCGGTGTTCTTGTCCAGCGGGTCGCCGAGGCGGAGCGTGCCCATGCGGCGCTTGAGCTTCGCAACGACCTCCTCGTAGACGGACTCCTGGACGAAGAGGCGCGAGCCCGCACAGCAGACGTGGCCCTGGTTGAAGTAGATCCCGTTCACGATGCCCTCGACCGCCTGGTCGAGCGGGGCGTCGTCGAAGATGATGTTCGCGGCCTTGCCGCCGAGCTCGAGCGTCAGGCGCTTGCCGGTTCCGGCGACGGCGCGCTGGATCTCCTTGCCCACCTCGGTCGAGCCGGTGAAGG
>JAICGP010000195.1 GCA_025923055.1 Thermoleophilia bacterium | reverse complement strand
GCCGCGTGGCCGAGGACTCGAGACCCGGGGCCCTCGGGCCGCACGGCACGACGAATTGACGGGCGTCCTCTTCGCCTGCCTCGCCGGGGCGTTCTTCGGGGCCCTGAACGTCACCATGCGCAGGGGCCTCGCCCGTGTGGCGGACGTCGACGCGGGGTCGGCCGTGATCGCGACGGTCGCCCTGGTCGTCGTGGCCGCGGCGGCGTTCGTGTCCGGCGTGGAGTTCGACGCCGGCGACCTCTGGCCGTTCCTCGTCCTCGGAGCATTCGTCCCGGGCTTCTCGCAGCTCCTCGTCGTCCACGCAGTGCAGGCGGCCGGCGCCTCGCGGGCAGGGATCCTCTTCGGGATGGCGCCGCTCTTCTCGGCCCTCATCGCGATCGTGGCCTTCGACGAGCCCCTGCGGTGGCCGCTCGCCGCCGGCACCCTTCTCGTCGTCGCGGCGGGCGTCGCCCTCGCGTGGGAGGGCGAGCGCCCGGTCGGCTACCGCACGTACGGCGCCGTTCTCGCGGTCACGGTCGCGGCGGCGTTCGGCCTGCGCGACAACGTCGCCCGGGCCGTCGGCGAGGACGTCGCGGCGGACCCGCTCGCGCAGTCGACGGCGATCATGCTGGGCGCGTCGGTCGTCCTCGTCGCCAACCTCGTCCGCCGGCGGTCGGCGCTGCGCCGTCTGCGGGCCGCGTTCGCGCCGTTCGCGAGCTCGGGCGTCGTGGCCGCGCTCGCCCAGGTGACGCTCTTCGAGGCGCTCGACCGGGCGCGCGTCACCGTCGTCGCGCCCCTGGCCGGCACCGGTGTGCTCTGGACGGTCGTCTTCGCCGCCATGTTCCTCGGCCGCAGCGAGCTCGTCGGCCGACGCCTCGTCCTCGTCGCGCTCCTGGTCGTCGCGGGCGGCGCGCTCGTGGGGGCGATGCGCTAGCCGGGTCTTCTCCGGCCTGCGGACCTGGGGTAGACTGCCGCGTCGATTCCGGGAGACCTAGGGGGAGCGGTGCGGCGTCAGGCCGACGAGGTTGCTGGCAGCGACGGGCGGAGGACCCGGACGCGGCGCACCCGCGCCCCGCCCCTGCGAGCGCGACCCTTGAACCGTTCTAGCGGGAGGTGCAAAGACTCATGAAGCGATCGGTTCGCTTCCTCTTGTCCATGGTCGCCGCGATGGCTCTCCTCGCCGGTCTGGCGGGCGCTCAGGCCACCGGAGACCAGAGTAAGAAGATGGTGCAGCTCTTCACGTCGCCGAACCAGGCGACCAACTCGGACCTCGCGTTCTGGGGCAAGCACGCCTTCGTCGGCTACTACACCGGCGATGCGGGCTTCCCGGCGGGGACCCCGCCGCGCGGCGGCGTCCGGATCTTCGACATCAAGAATCCGGCCAAGCCGAAGCTCGTGAGGGACTTCGCCTGCGACGGCCTCCAGGCCGATCCCATAGTCTGGGATCGGAACGGCAACGGAGTCGCCGACCTGCTGCTCCTGGCCGTGGACCGGACGATGGTGGCGCCCGAATGCGGAGCCGCCCGGTCGGCGAACCACGCCGACCCGACCGGTTGGGAAGGCGTCCGCGTCTTCACGATGAGCGACAACCCGAAGGACCCGTTCACGAACATCGAGCAGGTGAAGGCCGTCTACACGGACTGCGGTGCGCACACGATCACCGCCTGGCCGAAGGACGACGGAAGCGGCCTGCTCGTCTACGTCTCCTCGTATCCGCTGCGGCCCGGGCCGACGTGCGGCTCCCTCGCGCCCCCAGGGGGTGTCCCGCCGTACCAGAACGTGGCCAACCCGTACGACGAAGATCCGGGGAGCCCGAACAGTTCGCTCCACGGCGTGATCCAGGTCGTCGACGTGCCGTTCGCGAACCCGGCCGCGGCCAACGAGCTCGACGTGCAGCCGGAGATCAGCTATCCGGGCGACCCGGACGGCATCAACGACTGGTCGGAACGCGGACTGTCCGCACCGGGTGTCCTCGAGCCGGCCGCGATCGCGTGTCACGACATCGTCGTCCACGTCGAGCACCGCATGGCCGGCGCAGCCTGCGCCGAGCAGGGGCAAGTCTGGGAGATCGACGCCAACGGCATCCCGGACACCGAGAACCCGATGACGATCGGCGACGACGAGGTGAGCTCGGGCGGCACCGGCCAGATCCCAGGGGCAGTCGACTTCTTCCATTCCGTGATGTTCGACAACGATGGCGAGGTCGTGAACTGGGTCGACGAGTCGTTCGGCACCGGCTGTCCGACGATGACGAACTGGCAGGCGCGGCCGTGGCACCCTGCGGGAACGCACAAGACGGGGAGGATGTTCTTCACCGATCTGGAGGGCAACTTCCTGAGCGAGTTCCACGTGGGTGACCTGCGGCCCAACCCAGCGGCGGGCGAGTACTGCTCCGCCCACATGGGCATGGCCGTCATGGGCATCAAGCGCGACCTGCTCGTCAACGCCTGGTATACGGGCGGCGCCGACGTGATCGACTTCACCAAGCCGACGAGGCTGAAGGAGATCGCGTACTACGATCCGGCGGCGAACTCGGGCACCTGGTCCGCGTACCCGTACCTCGGGCCCGACTTCAAGCCCGGGAAGGGCTTCCGGAAGGGCAAGGCCGGGATCCCGGTCTACGCGTCGGACGGCGTCACCAACAACGCCCTTGCACAGGGCATGGTGGTGTACCGGACGCTGGTCGAGAAGCCCGGCAAGCGGAATCGGGTCGACCACCTGAACCCGCAGACGATGGACCACGAGTAACCGCGTCTGAGCCGGGTGCGAAGCGGGGCCTCCCTCGGGAGGCCCCGCTTGCGTCTCTCGGTCGCGCTCACGACTCCCCCGCGCCGGCTCCCGCGTACCAGCCGGCGAAGTACGCGATCGCGGCGACGACCGCGGTGGCGACGATGACGATGGTGACGACCATGGCGACCTCCCTTCCGTCGTCGTCGCTCGTGGACCCTGTCGCCCGGCGCCCGCCGGGCCCTACGCTCCGAGCGCCCTCGCCAGAGCGCGGACGGCCCCCGCCGGGCGCCGAGGCGACGCCGGCTCCCGCACGACCGGGGCCACCCGGCGGTCTCGCTCCTCCAGCCGAGCGAGCTCGCGGGAGCGCAGGGTGATCTCGCGGGCCAGGCGCGGCGCCTCCCGGCGCTCGAGCGGCCGCGCGAGCAGGTGCTGCGTGATCATGGCTTCCTCCTCTCGCTGAGCTCGGTGGTTGCGAAGAGCGGGACGGGCCGCCGCCCCGCTCTCCGCCCATCCTCCGCCGGGAGGATCGGCGCACGAGCGGAGCCGGCCTTGCCTGCCTCTCGTCTCTGATCCGCCGGCACCTCGCCGCCGGCGTGTTGTCCAAGCCACTCGCCTACCCTTCGGCCCTGGATCGACCGTCGCGTTCGCTCTGACGGCGGCGGGCGTCCTACGTGGAGGGGCTCTGGAGCCCGATTCGTCGCACGCTGACGCAATTGCAGGGCGAAATTGCAGTCGTAAAAGCTGCCGCTACCGCTGCAACCCGAAGGCGCGAGAATCTTTCTCTCTCAGGCGGGGCCTCGATTCGAGCTATGTCATCTTCACGCTCAACATCACCTTCCTCGTGGGCGCCTCCGAAACGACGAAGGCGACCCGTTGGGTCGCCCTCGCATCGAGTTGCTATGCCGCTAGGGAACTAGAGCATGAGCCTCCCGGCGAGGGCATGGACGGAGCCGATCGGGCCCGTCGAGTCGACGAGCGCGAGCCCGTCCCACGAGACCACGAAGCTCGCGGCCCGGGGGCGGAATCGGCTATTGGTGAAGGTCATCTGCATTCGGATCTCCCTCTGGAGGCGTCTGAGGATAGCGCGCGCTCCGAACGAAAGCAAGGGATGCGACGAGCGATCGCCGGACGGTCGCGGTCTTTTCTCCGCAAAATGCGACGTTCGCTTTTCTCGTGTTATTTCGAGAGACTCGTCTCCGAGCCTCTTCCCCCCGCTACGCAGCCTGGGACTTCACGTGCTCGATGTACCCCCGGACGTCGGCAGCGGGCTCCGAGTACGCGTCGCCGAGCGTTTCCTCCATGCGGGTCATGTACTCCTCGGCCCACGACGGCAGGTCGTAGTCGATCGCGCGCAGGAACTCGAGCGTCGCCGCGAAGCGGAAGTCGGCGATCGAGGGATGGTCGCCGCCGATGAAGCGCTTGCCGTCCAGGAAGAAGGCGCGGTACACGTCGAGCGGCTCGGCGAGCGCCGCCTCGGCGTCCTTCTGCGCCTTCGCCTTCATGGCGTCGTCGGCCTCCGAGGTCCCCACCTCGCCCGGATACTGGGGGAATCCGAGCGTCGGGTAGGTGGCACGCGTGACGAGCGGGTAGAAGGTGCCGACCAGGTAGAACATCGCGTTGTCGATCATCGCGCGCTCGCCCGGGTCCTCGGGATAGAACCGGGTGAGGCCGTGCTTGTTGCAGAGGTAGGCCATGATCGCGCAGCTCTCGCCGAGCGCGCCCCTCGGCAGGCCCTCCTCCTCGAGCATCGGCGTCAGGTGGGCCGGGTACTTCGCGAGGAACTCCGGCTCCGTCGTCTTCCCCCAGACGTCCAGCTCCTCGAAGTCGAGCCCCGCGGCCCGCACGAACATGCGGACGGTGAGGTTGTTGACGCTCGGCTTCAGGACGTTCAGCGTGGTAGCGGGCATCTCATCCTCCTGACTGGTAGGGGTCCTGCGGGGATCGATCGTCGGAAAGGGACGCTCGCGAGCGCTCGACCAGCTTCTCGATCGCGTCCGCGAGGTGGGCCTCGGCGATCGCGTAGTCGCCGCGCCCGACGCGGAGCCGGTGCGCCTCGAGCAGGACGTCGACATGGGACTGCCCGACCGGCGGCTCGAAGCGGTAGGAGGCGAGCTCGATCAGCAGGCCGAGCGGGTCCTCGAAGTAGATCGAGTCCATGAAGCCGCGGTCCTTGACGCCGCTGTGCCGGATGCCGCGCTCCTCGAGGCGCTCCACGACCTGGCGGAACGTGGCCTGCGAGACGGAG
>JAICGP010000194.1 GCA_025923055.1 Thermoleophilia bacterium | reverse complement strand
GGTACTCGCGCTCCTGACCCAGAATCGTCCGCGTCTCCTTCTTCACGACCGTACCGGCGCCGTGGTGGGGGTAGACGACCTTATCGCCGAGTTTGTACAACCTCTCCTCCTCTGGAACGCGGGCGCGAGAACGACGCCCGAGACGCCTGCGGAATCCGGCCATTGTACCGGAAACCCGCTTGGATAGCCAATTTCAGGCGATTTCAGGGCGGCAAATAGCGGACGGAGTCGTTTCCGCCCCGGGGAACCCCTGCTTCCCCGGCCCCTCCGTCTCGCAATCACAGCTGCAGGTAGCGGTCGACGAGGTTGTGCTCCTGCAGCCTGCGCAGGCCCTCGCGGATCTCGCGGGCCCGCACCGAGCCGACGCCTTCCACCGCCTCGAGGTCGCGGTGGCTGGCCCGCACGACCGCGTCGAGGCTCTCGAAGTCGCGGACGACGTGGCGGATGACCGAGTCGGGCAGGCGCGGAATCCGCGAGAGGACCCGGTAGCCGCGCGGCTGCACGGTTTGGTCGAGCGGATTCGTCTCGCGGCCGTAGCCGAGCAGCTCGACGAGCTCCTCGACCTCGAGCAGGCGCGGGTAGTCGAGCTGCGAGAGCGCCTCGAGCGCCATCGCCCCGGTCGCGGGGTCGCCCGTTCGCTCGTAGTCGTAGACGACGGATGCCTTCTCGCGCGGAACCTCCTCGATGAGCTCGTCGAGCTGCATGCGGATCAGGCGGCCCTCCTCCCCGAGCTCGACGCAGTTGCGCTCGATCTCCTCGGCCATGCGAGTCGTCATCTCGGCGCGCTGGAGGACGACGAGGACGTCGTCGAGCACGACCGCGCTCTGGAACTCGAGCGCCGTCAACCGCGTCAGGCCCTGGTCGAGGCGGGTGCGGTAGGTCTCGAGCGTCCCGAGGGCCTGGTTCGTCCGCGCCAGCGTGTCCGAGATCTCGCCGAGCTGGTAGCGGATGTCGCCGATGAAGACCGTCACCGTCTCGCGCTGCTGGGAGATGGAGACGACGAGGGCGTCCGTCTGCTTGGCGACGCGCTCGGCGGTACGGTGGCGCGTGCCCGTCTCGCTCGACGGGATCGCGGGGTCCGGCATCAGCTGGACGTTGGCGTAGACGAGCTTCTGCGTGTCGCGGCTGATGATGATGGCGCCGTCCATCTTCGCCAGCTCGTAGAGGAGCTGGGGCTTGAACGGCAGGTCGAGGCGCATCCCGCCCGAGAAGAGGAACGCGAGGTCGTTCGGGTCGCCGATGACGATGAGGGCCCCGTGCCCGGCACGGATGACGTCGTCGATCCCCGCGCGCAGCGGCGCCCCGGGCGCGACCTGCTTGAGCGCCGAGAGGAGGGTCTTATCCTTCCGAGGATCCGCTCGCATCGAGCCCCGCTGAGATCGCCGTTCGCAGCGTGGCCGCTGCGGTCAGGCGCATTCTGCCACGGGACTCCGTGCCGTCAGGCACGAGAACCTCGGAGAAGCCGAGCTTCGCGCACTCCGCCAGCCGCCGCTCCGCCTGGCTGACAGGGCGAATCCGGCCGGTGAGGCCGATCTCGCCGAAGCAGGCGACGCCGCGCTTGACAGGCGCTCCCCGCGCCGCGGAGGCGATGGCGAGGGCGACACCCAGATCGGCGCCGGGCTCGTCGATGCGGACGCCGCCGGCCACGTTGACGAAGACGTCCGCCGCGCCGAGCGCGACGCCTGCGTGCCGCCCGAGGACTGCGACGACCATCGAGAGCCGCTTCGGGTCGACGCCCGTGCCGACGCGTCGGGGCATGGCGAGGTCGGTCGGCGAGACGAGAGCCTGCACCTCCAGGAGGAGCGGTCGCGTGCCCTCGATCGTGCAGACGACCGCGGAGCCGGGCTGCTCCTCGTCGGGGCGGCCGAAGAGCTCGCTCGGATCGGCCACCGCGGCCAGTCCCTCGGACGTCATTTCGAAGACGCCCAGCTCGTTCGTCGAGCCGAAGCGGTTCTTGACGGCGCGCAGGATCCGGTGGGAGCGGTAACGGTCGCCTTCGAAGTGGAGCACGCAGTCGACGAGGTGCTCGAGCACCCGTGGGCCGGCGACGGCGCCCTCCTTCGTGACGTGCCCGACGAGGAACGTGGCGACGCCGTGCTCCTTGGCGACGCGCAACAGCCGCCCGGCGGCCTCGCGCACCTGCGCGACCGAGCCGGGCGCCGAGCCGAGCTCCGGGGCGTAGAGCGTCTGGACGGAGTCGACGACGCAGACCTCGGGCCGCTCGCGCTCGAGCGTCGCGCAGACCTCGTCCAGGTTCGTCTCCGCGAGGACATCCACCGCAGCCCCGCCGCCGAGGCGGTCGGCGCGCAGCTTCACCTGTGCCGGCGACTCCTCGCCCGTGACGAGCACGACCTTGCGCTCTGCGGACATGGCCCTGAGCGCCATCAGCAGCAGCGTCGACTTGCCGATGCCGGGATCGCCCGACACGAGCACGAGGCTCGCCGGGACGAGTCCGCCGCCGAGCACGCGGTCGAGCTCCGGAACGCCGGTCGGGAGCCGGGCGGCGTCGGCGGCCTCGACCTCGACGAGCCGCAGGAGCGGCCGGCCGGCGGCAGCTCCGCCCCGGACGCCGGGCGCGGCGGCGAGAGCACGCTCCTCGACCAGGGTGCCCCAGCTCCCGCAGTCGGGGCAGCGCCCCAGCCACTTGCCGGTCGTGTACCCGCATTCCGAGCACGCGTGCTGGACGGCAGCCTTCGCCATTGGGCCAGTCAGTCTAGGCAGGCGATCCGACGCCGAAGGTGCGCGGGACCGTGCCGGATCAGTCGCGGCGGAACGCCTCGTCCACCGGCACGCCGTAGCCGGTCGCGAGCGCGTTCGTCTCGTTCGCCATGCCGACGACGGCGAGCAGCTCGGCGAGCTGCTCGTCCGTCATGCCCTTCTTGCGGGCGGAGGCGGTGTGCGAGGCGATGCAGTACTCACAGCCGTTCGTCACCGACACGGCGACGTAGAGGAGCTCCTTGACGAGCGGGTCGAGCGCGCCGGGCGCCATGACCTCCTTGACGGACTCCCACGTCCGCCTCAGCGTCGGCGGGTCGACGGCAAGCCCCAGCCAGAAGTTGTTGACCCGGTCGACCTGCCGGGTCTCCATGATGTCGTCGTAGACGGCGCGCACCTCGGGCGAGGCCTCCTCGTAGGAGATGAGGGCCATGCCGCCCCGGCGCTTACTCGCCGTGGTGCTCGTGCTCGTCCGTGTCCGACTCGCCCGTCGGCTGGTCGGCCGGGACGGTGACCTTTTCCGGCTCGGGAGCCTCGCCCTCGACGATCGAGATGTCGACCTCTTCCTCGTCCTTGCGGCCGACGATGATCGTCGAGCCCGGCTTGATGGAGCGGCCGAGGACGAAGTCGGCGAGCGGGTCCTCGATGAAGCGCTGGATGGCGCGGCGGAGCGGGCGGGCGCCCATGGAGGGGTCGTAACCCTTGTCGACGAGCAGCTCCTTCGCCTCCTCGGTGAGCTCGATGGCGGCCTCGTGCTCGACCATCTGCTCGCGCAGCCGCTTCATCATCAGGTCGACGATCGTCTTGATCTCGTCCTTCGTCAGCTTGTGGAAGACGATGACCTCGTCGATCCGGTTGAGGAGCTCGGGCCGGAAGACCTTCTTGAGCTCGCCCATGATCCGGTCCTTCATCTCGTCGTAGGAGAGGCCGGTGTCGTCGCCGACGGCGAAGCCGAGCGACTGGTTCTTCGAGATCGTGGCCGCGCCGATGTTCGAGGTCATGATCACGATCGTGTTGCGGAAGTCGACCTTGCGGCCCTGGGCGTCCGTGAGCTTCCCGTCCTCGAGGATCTGGAGCAGGATGTTGAAGACGTCCGGGTGAGCCTTCTCGATCTCGTCGAGCAGGACGACCGAGTACGGCTTGCGGCGCACGGACTCGGTGAGCTGGCCGCCCTCGTCGTAGCCGATGTAGCCGGGCGGGGAGCCGACGAGCCGGGACACGGAGTGCTTCTCCATGTACTCCGACATGTCCACCTGGATCATCGCGTCCTCGTCGCCGAAGAGGAACTCGGCGAGCGTGCGCGCGAGCTCGGTCTTCCCGACGCCGGAGGGGCCGAGGAAGATGAACGAGCCGGTCGGGCGCTTGGGGTCCTTGATGCCCGCGCGCGCCCGGCGGATCGACTTCGAGACGGCGACGATCGCCTCGTTCTGGCCGATGACGCGCTTGTGCAGCTCGTCCTCCATGCGGATGAGCTTCTGCGACTCGGCCTCGGTGAGCTTGAAGACGGGGATGCCCGTCCACATGGACACGATGTCGGCAATCTCCTCCTCGCCGATCTCCGGCTGCTCGACCTCCTCGGAGCTCCGCCACTTCTCCTCGAGCTCCCGCTTCTTCTGGGTGAGCTTGCGCTCCTTGTCGCGGAGGTTGGCGGCCTTCTCGAACTCCTGGTCCTCGATCGCCTTCTCCTTCTCCTCGCGCACCTTCTCGATCTCCTCCTCGAGCTCGCGGTAGCGCGGCGGCGCGGTCATCGTCTTGATGCGCATCCGGGAGGCGGCCTCGTCGATCAGGTCGATGGCCTTGTCGGGCAGGTGGCGGTCCTGGATGTAGCGGTCGGCGAGCACCGCGGAGGCGCGGAGCGCCTCGTCCGTGATCGTGCAGCGGTGGTGTGCCTCGTAGCGGTCGCGGAGGCCGCGCAGGATCTGGACGGTGTCGTCCACGGAGGGCTCGTCCACGCGGATCTGCTGGAAGCGGCGCTCGAGGGCGGCGTCGCGCTCCAGGTACTTGCGGTACTCGTCGAGCGTCGTCGCGCCGATCGTCTGCAGCTCGCCGCGCGCGAGTGCGGGCTTGAGGATCGAGGCCGCGTCGATGGCCCCCTCGGCCGCGCCGGCGCCGACGAGATTGTGGAGCTCGTCGATGAAGAGGATGATGTCGCCGCGCTGGGTGATCTCCTTCATCACCTTCTTGAGGCGCTCCTCGAACTCGCCCCGGTACTTCGACCCGGCCACGAGCGCGGCGAGGTCGAGCGTGTAGATCTGCTTGTTCTT
>JAICGP010000193.1 GCA_025923055.1 Thermoleophilia bacterium | reverse complement strand
CGGGGGAGCAGGACGCCAGAGGGTTGCGGCCACCGGGGGCGCCGTATCTGATCCCCGTCCCTCGGCTAGAACGCCCCGGCTGCCTCCGCGCTAAGAAGCGGACTTGGGCCTTTCCAGCCCGTACGAGCTACCTGCCTTCCTGCGGCCGCCTCCCAGCGACTTCTGCTGACCGCCGGACGAAGGGGCGGTCAAGAACCGCCCCAACATGCCCGGCGCTAACTTGACGGTCACGAGCGACAAGCCAGAAATGGCTTGAGAGGAAACCTGATTACCCCAACGTCGTTTCAGGCGCGGTTTGTTGACCCAACCGGTTGCAACTTGGACGCGCACGTTTGCGGGGCGCTTCTTCAGGAAGCCGTCGGTGGCCAACGGCGCGGCGGTAGTAGCCGGTCGGAACCTTTATTCCTGCGTTGTTTCGGTCCGTTCATCGCCACGCGCCTGACGCGACGACGCCCGATCCGACACGTCGAATTACACGTCTCGATGAGTTTCGGCTCGACTCTCACCGAGCCCGCACGATTGAACGCGAACGCAAAACCTCGTTGTATCGCGGTAGCCGTCTCGAACGCGGGGATAGAACTTCAGTTTAACCCCTCGTTCTAGAAGCTCGTCTTGTAAAGGTCGGCCGCGCCGGACCCGAACGTCCAGCGCGTCGAGTAGATGCGGCCCCGCCCGATTGCCGTCGTCCAGTAGCTCCGGGACCGGCTCCGGAACGTCTCGACGGTCCTCCCGCTGCCGCTCCCCCAGGCGAGCTTCAGCCGGGAGACGCCGAAGCGCGCCTCCGTCCAGGCGAGCCGCTTGCCGCGGACGCTCGGGTTGCCGAGGAGCGCGATCCTCGACCGGGCGACCGTGCGGCGCGAGTTCGTGCTCAACCGCTTCACGAAGATGCGGGTGAGCGTGCGGGACGCGGTGCGCCACGCGAGCCGGCCCCGGTGCAGCGACGGGCGGCCGAGGTCGACCGGCCGGGTCGCCGAGGCCTCGACCGTCGAGCGGTTCGTCCGCAGGTTGCGAACGACGATCCGGTTCCGCCTGTCGCCCTTCCGGACGAACGCGAGGAGCGGCCAGTCGAGCGCCGGGAGCGTCGCGCCGGACGCCGAGACCCGCCTCACCTGGCTGCCGTTCCGCCAGCGAACGACGCGGATGCCCTGCGAGTCGCGGTAGGCGAGGTAGCGGCCGTCGATCGAGGGGTGGGAGGCGTCGCGGAAGACGATGTTGGGCTCGCCGGACGGACGGACGACGACGTCGCCGCGCTGCGTCCCGTAGGCGAGGACGCCCGCGTCGAAGGTCGGGTCGTAGCTCTCGCGGGCGATCCGGGTCGCCCCACCGGCGGCCGGCGCGGCGGCGAGGAGAAGACCGCACGCGAGGAGCGCGAGGACGTTTGCGCGCACGAGCGCGCCGCGCTTCCCGACGAGCCGCTCCACCGCGGCGGTGGGGTCGTCGGCCCTCCGGCGCGGCCAGACGACCATGACGGCGCGCCCCGCGCCGTAGAGCGAGAGGCAGAGGGCCCCCGTCAGCGGGCTCGCCAGCGCGAGGGCGCCGGCGCAGGCGACCCAGAAGGTCGAGACCGGCTGGAACGTGAAGACGCCGGCGCCGAGCCCCGCTCCGTAGCCCGTCGACCAGACGGGCAGGGGCAGCTCGAAGCGCCAGCGCTCCGGGACCTGGCGCCGCGCCTGCGGCAGCGGCACGCGCAGGAGGCCCGCCTCGCGCGCCGCCGCGAGCAGCGCGAGCGCCGCCGCGGCGAGGACGGCGCGCTCCGCGCCGAGCAGGGCACCGGCCAGCCCGAGCACGAGCCCGAGCGCCGCCGCGCTCGCGAGGGCCGCTGCGGCGAAGAGCCCCTGGGCGACGATCTGGCGCTTGCGGCTCCCGCACACGGCGGGAGTGAAGGTCTCCAGCATCGAAAGCCCTCAGGGCGACCAGGCGCCGGAGACCCCCGCCACGAGGGCGGCGACGGCGACCGCCGTCTCGATCAGCACGGCAGCCCCGTCTCGTAGTACATGATGCAGTAGACCCGCCGCCCGCCCCAGCAGTAGCCGACGAGCGAGGCGTCGCCGTTGATGCGCCGCCGGCTGAAGGAGCAGCAGTCGACGATCTTGCGGATCTGGCCGCCGCAGCAGCGGAACCACGACCCCTGCGTGCGGAGGTCGCGGAGCCCCTTCTGCTCGCGGGTCCAGTCCTCGCACACGCGCGTGCGCGGCGCGGCTGGGAGCAGCGCGCCGTCCGGCCCCCGCAGGCGGTTCCCGGCCGCGTCGACCGGGTAGCCGCCGGCGTTGACGAAGCGTCCCAGGTTGTCGACCCTGCGGCCGCTCGACGGGTGCAGCGGGTAGCCCCTGCGGTCGATCCGGGAATGGGGCGGGTTGGGGCTCGGGCACGAGCCCGTCGTCCAGATGTGCCCGCAGAGGTGGAACGCGTCGGCCTCGTCCGGCTTCACGGCGGCGGCGACCGCCGAGCCGCCTGCGACCGCGAGCACGGTGGCGCCGACCCGGCCGAGGAACGACCGGCGCGTCGTCGACTCGGCAAGCTTCGCCGCGAGCCGCTCCGCGGAGCGGTCGAGGCGCGAAGCGTCAGGCGGCTGCACCGATCCTCGCTTCGCCGGCGAGGACGAGCGCCTCGACCTCCTCGAGCGTGTTCACCGTCGCCTTCGCCGCGACGACGCCGTCGACGACGTGGACGACGAACGGTGTCCCCGGCACGTTCCAGCGCTCGAACGCGAGCTCGTCGGCGGACTCCTCGACGGGCCGGACGGGGAGGCCCTGCCGCCCGAGCGCCGCGATCCCGGGCGCGAGCTGGCGGCAGACGCGGCACGTGGCGGACGTGAAGACGACGAGCTCGGCGCCGCGGCGCTGCAGGCTCTCGAGGGCCGGAGCCGGCTCGCCGACCTCCGGGCCCTCCTCGGCCAGCTCGAGCGGGACGCGGGGGCCGAGGCGCAGGGTGAGCACCCCGACCTGCCGGTAGAGGGCGAGGACGAGGAAGCCGAGCGCCACGACGGCCGCGGCGAGGACGACGAGGGCGACGAGCACGATCGTGTCGCGCGAGGCGGAGACCTCCACGTCTCCGGCGAAGGCGGCGACGGCCGCGACGCCGGTGAAGGCGACCGCCCGCAGGAGCAGGAGCGTCGTCCTGCCCTCGGACGCGCCGAAGCACCCGCAGCGGAGACGCTCCAGCCCGCGCCAGCGCGCCTGCGCGAGCGCGGCCACGAAGACCGCGCCGAGCGCGACGGCCGCATAGGCGCTCAGCGGCAGCGCGAGCCCCGCGAGGAGCAAGGCTCCGACGACGGCCTCGGCGGCGATGAGGCCCCAGGAGAGCGGTCGCGCGAGGCGCGCCGGGATGCCGTACGCGCCCAGCCAGTCGGGAACGTCGTCGCGACGGCGCAGCTTCGCGGCCGCTGCCCAGAGCAGCAGGATGCCGACGACGATCCGGGCGAGGGCGGACAACCCGATCACTGTAGGAGCTGATCGGCGTCCCCGCGCCGACTCGCGAGAGTCTTCATCAAATCCTCAAAAAGCCGCCGGTACGCTCTTCGCCGTGCGCCTGTGCGTTCCCACGCTACCCGTCGCCGCCGCCGGACGAAGGGTTCCGTGACCGCCCGCGCCCGGCTCGTCGGCATCAACCACGCCGCCCTCGAGGTCGGCGACGTCGAGGAGGCGCTCGCCTTCTACGGCCGCATCTTCCGGT
Source organism: Thermoleophilia bacterium (assembly GCA_025923055.1). Taxonomy (GTDB): domain Bacteria; phylum Actinomycetota; class Thermoleophilia; order Gaiellales; family Gaiellaceae; genus JAIBJN01. The sequence goes on along the minus strand of JAICGP010000193.1, from coordinate 1,331 downwards.
TCGAGCTGCGCGGCCGGGCCGGAAGGATGGCGTTCGTCGACATGGGCGACCAGTTCCTCGCGCTGGGCGAGGGACGGCGGCAGCCCGAGGACGACCACCGGCACCTCGGGCTCGTCGTCGACGACAAGGAGGCCGTGCGCACGGCGCTCCAGGAGGCGGGCGCCGAGATCCTGCCCGGCCGGGGGCTCGACTTCCGCGACCCCTGGGGCAACCGCATCCAGGTCGTCGACTACCGCGACATCCAGTTCGCCAAGACGCCGGCCGTCCTGCGCGGCATGGGCCTCGACGGGCTCGAGAAGAGCGAGCGGGCGCTGGCCGAGCTCCGCGAGAAGGGCCTCGCGGGCGACGACGCCTGACCGGCCCGCGCGCCGCCACGGCACTGTCCCTTCCGGCCACGGCGGTGCCTGACCCCGGCATGCCCGCGCCGGACCCGTCCTCGCCGGCCACCACCCATCGCTGCCGCGCGCCGCAAACGCCGATCGCGACCGGCGCGGCCCGAACCAGCCACTGTCCCCGCCGGCCACGACGGGGCCTGACCCCGGCACGTCCGCCGGGGACACGCCCCGGAGGGCTAGCCGGCCGCCTCGGCGCTGCGGAGGCCGCGGACCGCCCAGAGCGCGAAGAGGGCGACCGCGGCGACGGCGACCGTGAAGGCGGCGGCGACCTCGACCGGCCGGCCGGCGATCAGGCCGCGGCCGGCCTCGAGGAGGAACGTCGCCGGGTTGACGCTCGCGATCGCGTGGATCCAGCCGTCGAGGAGCTCGAGGGGCACGTAGACCGGCGCGAGGAAGAGCGTCAGGAAGACGGGGATCTGCATGAGGGGCCCGGCCTGCAGCGTCCGGAACCGCATCGCGATCCCCGTCGCCCAGAGCAACGCCGCGACGTTCACGAGCAGCCCGAGCACCACGAGCCCGGCGAGCTCGACGCCGTCGCCGAGCACCTCCATCCCCGAGAGGAGCGCCACCACGGTCACGATGGCGGCGGTCGCTAGCCAGCGGACGAGCGCGACCAGGGCGTAGCCGGCGACGATGCCGGTCCGCCGCGGCGCCGCGAGCAGGAGCCGGCGCGCGAAGCCGCTCTCGAAGTCGCGGGCGATCGCGAAGCCGTTGAAGATGCCGCCGAAGGCGGCGGACTGGAGGAAGACGAAGACGAACTGGAACGCGGTGTAGCCGGCCGGGAAGTCGAAGCCGGGCACCTCGGCGACGCGCGAGAGCCCGCCCGCGAACGCCGTGAAGAAGAAGAGCGGGAAGAGCGTCGACGGCACGAGGATCGCCGGGTTCGTGAACGCGTTGTGGATCCCGCGCCAGGCGACCCCGAAGGCGACGGAGCGG
>JAICGP010000192.1 GCA_025923055.1 Thermoleophilia bacterium | reverse complement strand
GCCGCGCCGGCGGAGCCGACCGGGCGCAGCTCGCCGTCGTCGTAGAGGCCGAGCATGAGGCTCGCGATCCCGGTTCCCTTCTCGCTCCAGGTGACGCCCACGACGACGCAGTCCGCAGTCTTCTCGCCTTTCACCTTCTGGACGGCCTCGCGGGAGCCGGGCAGGTAGGGCGAGCCGAGGCGCTTCGCGATCACGCCGTCGAGGCCGGCGACGTCGAGCCGCTCGAGCCATCTCGCCGCCTCGGCCCGGTCCCTCGTCGCGGGCGAGACGTCGAACGGCAGGGTCTCGACCTTCGCGCGCCGCTCCTCGAGCGGTAGCCCGTGCAGGTCCTCGCCGTCCCAGAGGAGCACGTCGAAGCAGACGAACCCGGCCGGGATCTCGGCCGAGAGCTTGCGGATGCGGCTCTCGGCGGGATGGAGGCGCATCTGGAGCGCGTCGAAGTCGAGGGCCCCCTCACGCTCGATCACGATCTCTCCATCCACGGCCGAGCGAGGCGGCAGCCGGTCGCCGAGCGCGGCCAGCTCGGGGAAGTAGCGCAGGAGGGGCCGCGCGTTACGGCTCCACAGGCGCACCTCGCCGTCGAGGTTCTCGAGGATGCCGCGAAACCCGTCCCACTTGGGCTCGTACTGCCAGCCGTCGCCGTCGGGTAGCGCGTTCACGAGCTCGGCCTCCATGGGTGGAAAGGGGAGCCGGGCCGGGGGCGTGGGCTCGACTTCGCTCACGCGCCTGATTCTTGCAGCCGTGCGCAGACCGATGATGGACTCGGCTCCTGGCGTCCCGTACCCTCGTGCGATCCGTAACGACCAAGGAGGTGCGGCATGCGCGCGAAGGTATGGGTCGGGGGGTTCGTTCTGGCGGTCGTGCTGAGTGTGGCCGCCGCGGCGATCGCGGGAGGTGGTCGGCCGCGGGCCGAGCAGGTCGACGCGACGATCGAGTACACGCACGTGCGGGTCGCGGAACGCATCTGCGAGGGCCCGGACGGAGAGTTCGCCGAGCAGCGCGTTGTCGTCGACGGCACGGCAACGGGCGACCCGCGGCTCTCCGGCGACGCCGTCCTCAGAGTCAAGGTCCTGAACGAGTTCGGCTCGAACGAGTCGTTCCAGCGGGGCACGCTGGTGATCAGAGACCCGGACACCGGGCGGAAGAAGGTCGTCGCCCGGGTCAGGGACGCCGGCGTCGCCGAGATCTTCCAGGGGTCGCTCGCGGGGACGGTTCGCCCCGGCGGGTGGAGCCTCTTCGCCAACTGGCGGACGACCTTCCACGAGAACGGCGCCGTGACCAGTCAGATCGGCGGCGAGGCGGCGGACGGGCGCCTACCCGCCGTGGTCGTCAAGGGTCGCTGCACGGGGCCGTTCGTGCGCTTCGAAGCCGACCTTCCGTCGCCCGAGGAAAGTGCGGCCGCGTTGCGAGCCTCGAGCACGCGGGTGGGCTGGCGACTGCGCTGAGGCGCGAGTCAAGGAGACCGGAAGGCGGGCGTCCGTAACCGCAACGGGCGCCCGCCCGTCTTACCTGTGACATGCGGCGCGTAGCTATCACCGGGATGGGGGCCGTCACGCCGCTCGGCAACGACCTGCGGACGACGTGGGACGGGCTCCTCGCGGGGCGGAGCGGGGTCGACACCATCGCCGCGTTCGACGCGAGCGAGTTCCCCGTGCGCATCGCCGGCGAGGTGAAGGGCTACGACCCGAACGGGGCCGCCTCGGCCAAGGACGTGCGCAAGTTCGACCGCAACGTGCTCTTCGCGCTCACGGCGGCGAAGGAGGCGATGGCCGACGCGGGCGTGAACGGGCTCGACCCGGAGCGGGTGGGCGTCGTCGTCGGCAACTGCATCGGGGGCTTCAACGAGCTGATGCGGCAGTACGACGTCATGCGCGATCGCGGACCGGACCGCGTCTCGCCGACGTTCCTCGCCAACGTGCTCGTCGACTCGGCGAGCGGGCAGCTCGCCATCGAGCTGGGCGTCCGAGGGCCCAACTACGCCGTCGTCTCTGCCTGCGCGACGGGGTCGCACGCGCTCGGCGAGGGAGCGGAGCTGATCCGCCGCGGCGACGCCGACCTCGTGATCGCCGGCGGGACGGAGAGCTGCATCCATCCGCTGATCCTCGCGGGCTTCTGCTCGATGCGAGGCCTGGCGACGGGGAACGGCGATCCGGCCTCCGCCGCCCGGCCCTTCGACGCAAGGCGCGAAGGCTTCGTCATCGCAGAGGGCGCGGGCATCGTGATCCTCGAGGATCTCGACGCCGCGAAGGCGCGAGGCGCCCGCGTGTACGCCGAGCTCCTCGGCTACGGCGCTTCCAACGACGCCCACCACATGCTCCAGCCGGACCCGAGCTCCGTGGGCGTCGTGGGGATGATGCGCGCCGCCCTGGAGCGGTCCGGGGTCGCGCCCGAGGAGGTGGACTACGTCAACGCGCACGGAACCGGGACCCCGCTCGGCGATTTCGCCGAGACGCAGGCGCTCAAGGAGGTCTTCGGCGACCACGCCTACGACCTGGTCGTCTCCTCGACGAAGTCGATGCTCGGCCACCTGTTCGGGGCGGCCGGCGCCGTCGAGGCGATCGCGTGCGCTCTCGCCGTCCACGAGGGCGTCGTCCCGCCGACGATCAACTACGAGCAGCCGGACCCCGCGTGCGACCTCGACTACGTCCCCAACGAGGCGCGCGCGGTCGAGGTGCGGGTCGCGCTCTCGAACGCGATGGGCCTCGGCGGCCACAACGGCTGCGTGCTCGTCGGGCGCGTGGACGACTGAACAGCACCTCGCTCTTCACTTTTCTCCGAACGTGACGATGATTCGACGGAATGAGGTCGGGGTCTCTCCTGCTCGGCTGCGCTGCGCTGCTCGCGTTCGCGCCGGCGGCCTACGCGGCCGACGAGAAAGGCGGCGCTCGGGCCCTCGAGCGGCGCGTGCCCTCGGCGGCCGCGTTCGTCCCCGGCGAGCTGGTCGTCAAGTTCCGCGCCGGCACGTCGTCCGCCGCGCGGGCCGACGCGCTCGGGCGCGCCCGCGTCGCCCGCTCCCTCGATGCCCCGGGGCTGACGCTCGTACGCCTGCCGAGGGGTGCGGCGGTGCGGGCGTCCGCCCTGGCGCTCGCCGGCGATCCCGACGTCGCGTTCGCCGAGCCGAACTACGTGTACCGGCTCGCGACGACGCCGGACGACCCGTTCTTCTCAGACGGGACGCTCTGGGGCCTGCATCAGGATTCCGGCGCGGACATCGACGCGCCCGCTGCCTGGGACACGACGACGGGCAGCGCCGACGTCGTCGTCGCCGTCGTCGACACCGGCGTCGCCTACGACCATCCCGACCTCGCAGACAACATGTGGGCGAACGGCGGCGAGACGGCCGGCGACGCCGTCGACAACGACGGCAACGGCTTCGTCGACGACGTTCTCGGCTGGGACTTCGTCGAGGAGGACGCGGCGCCGCTCGACACGAACGGCCACGGCACGCATGTCGCGGGCACGATCGGCGCCGTCGGGAACAACGGGACGGGCGTCACCGGCGTCAACTGGGATGTGTCGCTCATGGCGCTGCGGGCCGGAAACGGCCGGGGAGTGCTGACCGGCGCGGACATCTACGCCGCGTTCCAGTACGCCTGCGCAGAGGGCGCCGACGTCGTGAACGGGAGCTTCGGCGGGAGCGGCAAGTCCCAGGCGCTCGCGAACCTGATCGCGTCCGCCCAGTGCCGGAACACGCTCTTCGTCTTCGCCGCCGGGAACGACGGGCGCAATCTCACGACGAACGCCGCGTCGGCGAACGCGTACCCCTGCGAGTACCACCGTCCGGCGCCGTACGGCTACGGCGTCCGGAACATCGTCTGCGTCGGCGCGACGAACCCGAACGACGCGCTCGCCTCGTTCTCGAATCGAGGGCCTGCCGCCGTGCACCTCGGCGCTCCCGGCGTGGCGATCGCGAGCGCCTGGCCCGGGTACGAGGCGGTCGGGACGGTGGACGACCTCGAGACCGACGGCACCTGGGGCGACCCGATCAACGTGCAGCGCGGGACGAGCGTCCCGCCGACCTGGGGCCGGTCGAACGTCGAGGCGAGCAGCCCGATGTGGAGCCTGGCCGACTCGCCCGGCCTCGGCGGCCGCTACGTCAACGACGCGCTGACGACGATCCGCAACGCCGATCCGATCGACCTGACGGGCCGGTTCGGCTGCCTCGTCGACTACGACCTCATGCTCGAGACGGAATCCGGGTTCGACTGGTTCGGTCTCCTCGCGGGCACGGACGCCGACGCCGACGACGTGGAGCTGGACGCCTTCTCCGGCACGACCGAGGACGAGTTCGTGCGGCTCTCGACGAACCTCACCGCCTTCGACGGCGAGCCGGAGGTCTACCTCCGCTTCTTCCTCGAGAGCGACAACGTGATCAGGATGGACGGGGCGCACGTCGACGACGTCCTCGTCCGCTGCGTGACGCCGTCGGTGGAGGGCTACGAGGAGAGCGCGGGGACGTCCATGGCCGCGCCCCACGTCGCCGGAGTGGCCGCGTTACTGCTCGCCGCCAAGCCGGGGCTGAGCGTCGCAAGGCTCAAGAACGCGCTCCTGCGGGGCGTCGACCGGAAGAGCGCGCTCACGAGCTACTTCTCGAGCGGCGGTCGCCTGAACGCCAACCGCTCGCTGACGGTCGTCCACGACGAGACGAGCCCGAACACGACCATTACGGCGAGGCCGAACAACCGGACGACCTCTCGGCGGGCGACCTTCCGCTTCCGCTCGAGCGAGTCCGGCTCGACGTTCCAGTGCAGGCACATGAACGGCGCCTGGCGCTCGTGCTCCTCGCCGAAGACCTACAGGAGGCTGGCGCCGGGCCGGCACACGTTCCGGGTGCGCGCGGTCGACCGCAACCTGAACGTCGACCCGACCCCGGCCGTGGACACGTGGCGGGTCCGCCGCTGACGGCGCGGGCGGCTCCGACCCGCTAGCGTCCGGCCCGATGGCCGGAGGCGGGCGCCGGTCCCGGGACGCTCGAGCGGCACGAGCACTACCTGGGCCTCGTGGAGAGGCTGCCGATCCCGGACG
>JAICGP010000191.1 GCA_025923055.1 Thermoleophilia bacterium | reverse complement strand
TCGCCGAGGGCGAGCTGGAGAGCGGCAACGCGGTCGAGATCGCCCACCGGCCCGGCAAGCACCGGCTCACGGTCGGCGAGGTGGCGCGGATCTACCACGGCGACCGGGCGCGCTGCGGCCAGTTTCTCGAGGTGCCGGAGCTGGCGGAGGAGTGGCGCGCCTGGGCGGCGGAGCGCCTCGAGGGCGCGCGCACCCTCCTGCCGGGCTAGGAGGGCTTGGTGGGATGTTGCTCGTCGCCGGGGGTGCGATGGTCGTCCGAGGCAAGGACGCAGGGAGCGCTCGTAGCGGTTGAGCTACGGGCGCGACTGAGGCCGCAGCCTCGGGGCAAGCAGCACGCCCGGGCGGCACAGACGACATTCCGTCGAGCCCTCCTGATGGCTATACCGTCGCGGTCTCCGACGGCGTCTCCCTGAGCCGCCGGATCACGTCGGCGACGTCGGCGACCTCCTGCTCGAGGTCGCGCTGGTACTCCTCGAGGGCGCGAAGCCACTCCTCGCGGCTCGGGAAGCGACGCCCTCCGAAGCCGGGGGCGCAGCGGCCGCGTCCGCGTCGATGACGACCGTGCATCGTTCACCTCCCTCCCTGCTCGTAACGCGCGAGGAAGCCGGAGACGACCGTCTGCGCCCGACGCAGCGCGTCGGCCCAGCGGTCGAGCAGGCGGCTCCCCGCGTCGGTCAGCTCGTACGTCCGCCTGGCGGGCCCGGGCAGGTCGGCGCTCCACTCCGAGGCGACGATGCCCTCCTCCTCGAGCGCGCGCAAGATGCGGTAGAGGTTGCCCACGTCGATCCGGGCGTCCTCGCCGGCCACCTCCGGCAGGCGCTCGAGTAGCTCGTAGCCGTGCATCGGCCGTTCGCGCAGGAGGAGCAGGAGCGCCGGCTCCACGAAGCGCTCGACGCGGGCCTGCACCCGCCAGTGGCCCGGACGGACGAAGGAGCGCGTCCGGGCGCGGCGCCCGCGGCGGCGCGTCACGGCTTCCTATCTGTGTAACACATATGTAAGAGGCTAACAGAAGCCGGACAGGCTAGGAGCGGCGGGCGCGCCGGTAGGCCAGGAGCGTCCCGACGACCGTGAGGACGAGCAGTGCCGCCTTCTTCCCGGCGAGCTTCGACTCGCCGCCGGCCCGCCTGCGCATGTCCACCGGCACCTCCTCGACCCGGAGCCCGGCGTCGCGCAGGCGGAGCAGCCCCTCGACCTCCGGCGCCCCCGTCCCGTAGGGCTCGGAGAGGACCGGCATCGCCTTCGCGTTCACCGCGTAGAGGCCGCTCGTCGCGTCGGCGAACGGCCTCCCGAGCGCGATCCGCATCCCGCGCCGCAGGAGCGATGTCCCCAGGACGCGCGCCGGGGTCGGCCGGTAGCGATACGGCTCGTAGCCCTCGCCCGAGACGAAGCGGGAGCCCACCGCCACGTCGCAGGCGCCCGAGCGCACGAGGACGAGCAACCGAGCCAGCTCCGAGACGGGGTGCTGACCATCGGCGTCCACCCTGCCGCAGTAGGCGTAGCCGGCCGCGGCCGCGTAGGCGTAGCCCGCCGCCACGCCGTACGGAAGACCCCGGTTGCGCTCGAAGCGCTCGACGGCCGCGCCGAGCCGGCGCGCCACGCGGGCGGTGTCGTCCGTGGAACCGTCGTCGACGACGAGGACATCGGCTTCCGGCAGCCCGGCGGCGAGCTCGGCGAGCACGGCCGGAAGGTTCTCCTCCTCGTTCCAGGCCGGGATGAAGACGAGCGTCTCGGCCATCAGCCGAGCTCCAGCGTCTCGCCGTCCTCCGGCACGAGCGCGGCCGGGACCGCCGCCCGGACCTCCGCCCGGGTCTCCAGGCAGTGGTCGATCGCCTCGAGGTGGACGACGACGACAGTAGGGACGCGCACGGCGACCTCGCTTACGTCGGCACTCGTCATCACGAGCGGCCCGCCCGACGTGAAGCAGGCGCCGCTCCCGTTCACGGCGGCCACCGCCGGTCGGTAGCGCTCGATCGCCTCCTCGACCTCCGGGCACCACACCGTGTCGCCGGCGACGTAGAGCCCGTCGAGGACGAAGCCGCTCACCGGCCCCAGCTCGTCGGCGACGGCGCCGTGGCCGTGCCGCCCGCCCGTGCGGGAGATGCGCAGCCCCTCCCACTCGACCTCGTCCTCGACCGGGCGGGCGGCGAGGCCGAGCCCGAGCAGCCGCTCCTCGTCCGCGGGCTGGCAAAAGAGCGGCAGGTGCCGCGGGAGGAGGCGCGCGCCCGTCTCGTCGAAGTGGTCGCCGTGGAGGTGGGTGACGATGGCAGCGTCGAGCCCGGCCACGATGTGCTCCGCAGGGAACGGCAGCGGGACGAGCGGGTTCCGGCGCGGGTTGGGCGAGTCCTCCACCGGCGGCCGGGCGCCCTCCGCGTCGAGCATCGGCTCGACGAGGATGCGGCGGCCGCCGATCTCGAGCAGGAGCGTGGCGTTCCGGACGAGCGTCAGCCGCACGCCCGGAACGCTAACGCGCCCGGCCACGCAGGTGAGAGCCTTCATGCAAGGGCGCTCATCTCTGGGGACGCGGAAGGGAGGGCGACCACCGTGCCTCTTCGTGGGCGTAGCCGCACCGTGGTACGGTCGGCGCATGTCGACGGAGGAGGAACGCGTCGTCTGGACCGGCAGGCCCTCCTGGCGTGGCCGGATGTCCATCTTCGCGCCCGGGCTCCTGCTCGCGGTGCTCGTGCTCGTCCTCGGCCTCCTGCTCGGCCTCGACGTCGTCCTCGCCCTCGTCATCACGCTCGCGATCGCGGCGGTAACACTCGTCTGGGGCCTCCTCGAGACGATCCGCTGGAAGTACACGATCACGAACCGCCGCGTCTTCGTCCGTCACGGGCTCGTCACCGTGAACGAGCAGACGGCCAGGCTCGAGCGCGTCCAGGACCTCCTGCTGCGCCAGTCCGTCTTCGACCGCCTCTTCGGCGTCGGGACGCTGGCGATCGACACCGCCGGCTCGGAGGGCGGCGCCCTCGAGTTCAAGGCGCTGCGGAGCCCGACCGAGGTTCGCGAGATCCTCGACTCGGCCGTCCGCCGCGAGCAGCAGGAGGAGGTCTAGGCGGCCGGGACCGGCTCGGCGCCCGCGGCGCTCTGGCCCTTCCAGACGCCGTTCAGCCCGCTCTGCATGTAGCCGTACATGGCGGGCGAGAGGACGAGGTAGAGGACGAGGCCGAGCCAACCGTTGATCGGCGACTCGCCCGTGAGGCGCTGGGCCGCCTGCACGCGCTGGAACGTCGTCACGGTCGTCCAGAGCGCCGGCACGATCACGAGCGCGCCGGGAAAGAGGGCCAGCGTCGAGAGCGCCGGGTTGTCGCCGAGCTCGTCCGTGCCCTTCGCCCGGCCGTAGTCGGCCAGCTCGCGGTTGACGAAGTACCACCAGAACACGAGGTAGATACCGAGCGTGACGACCACGAGGACCGCGACCGCGATCGGGTTGCGGACCTTCGCCGTCGAACCGGTCCCTGCTATCGAGATCTCCTGAGCCATGGGCGTCCTTTCCGTCGAGCTGACCTGAAGGCTCACCCTACTCCCCGCGGCGACCTACACTCGCGGCGTGTTCGACCACGTCACGATCCGCGTCTCGGACCGCGAGGCGTCGGAGCGGTTCTACGCGACGGTGCTCGCGACGCTCGGGGTGGAGCAGACGTGGAGCGACGAGCGCTACGCCGAGTGGGACGACTTCTCGCTTGCCGCCGCGAGCGCGGAGAAGCCGGTGACACGGCGGCTCCACGTCGCGTTCGTCGCCCCCTCACGCGCCCACGCGGACGAGTTCTGGCGCGCGGGCACGCACGCCGGTTACCGCGACGACGGCGCGCCAGGCCCCCGGCCGCACTACCGGGACGACTACTACGGCGCCTTCCTGCTCGACCCCGACGGGAACAGCGCCGAGGTCGTGAGCCACAACCGCTAGCCGACCGGCTTCACCTCACGCCGGCTCCACGTCGAAGCTGAACATCATCCCGCTCTCGTGGTGCTCGGCGATGTGGCAGTGCGCCATCCAGCGGCCCGGGTTCGTCACGTCGAGCAGGACGTCGACCGTCTCGCCCGTCCGTACCAGCACCGTGTCCTTCCAGATGAGGTTCTCCTCGGGGACTCCGTCGCGCGCCAGCACGACGAAGCGGCCGGCACCGTGGATGTGGAACGGATGCTGCATCGGGTGGTCCGAGTCCATCTCGTTGACGAGCCGCAGCTTCACGCGGTCGCCGACGCGGAACTTCCAGTCGATCTCGTGGTTGACGGCGCCCGTCTCGCGGTCGACGAGGTTCCAGCGCATGTTCGCCGGCGTCGTCAGGCGGTTGACCTCGAGCATGTCGTCTTCCCACTCGATGCCCTCTGCGGCGCCGTGCGCGCTCTCGTGACCGTGAGCCTCGTGGGTGTCGTGCCCTTCGTGCCCGTGCCCGTTGTGCTCGTCCCCTTCGTGCGCGTGCTCGTCGTGGCCGTGCCCGCCGCTCGGGACGAGCGCGGCCGGTACGAGCTTCATCCCGCACTTCGGGCAGCGGTCGCCCTCCTCGCCGACGACGTCCGGGTGCATCGGGCAGACGTACCCGGCCGGGAGCGCGAGCAGCTTCATGCCGCACTTCGGGCACCGGTCCGGTGTCTCGCTGACGACGTCCGGATGCATGGGGCAGGCGTAGACGGCGCGGCGACGTCCCTCTCGGCGACGAGCCCGAGCGTCTTGTCCGGCTGCGCGTCGGAGAAAGCCGAGAGCCGCTCGCGCTCCTCGACCCACTCCGGGTTCGCGCGGCGGGGCCGTGGCCCGCCCAAAAAGGCCTGCTTCTTACCTGGCGCGGACGGTGCGCCAGGCATCCCAGGTGACCTTGAGGATCACGAGCGTGATGAGAAGGCCCACGATCGGATCGCCCTCTTCCAAGCCGAGACCGACGAGAGCTGCGCTCGCAACGACGCCCAAGGAGACGAAACCGTCCACGCGGGCATGGTGTCCGTCGGCAACGAGGGCGGGACTGCTCAGTCGCCCACCGGCGTGTAGTCGGATACGCGCGGCCAGCTCATTACCCATGAACCCGATCAGGCCGGCTCCGGCAAGCGCC
>JAICGP010000190.1 GCA_025923055.1 Thermoleophilia bacterium | reverse complement strand
GTCGCCCTCACCGCCGCCTTCGGGCTCGTCGGCACCGCCGTCGCCGCCGCGGTCAGCGTCGCCTCGCTCAACGTCGTGCGCCTCGTGCAGGTGCGGCGCCGCGTCGGCATCCAGCCCTACGAGCGAACCTACCTGCGGCTCGCCGCGCCGGCGGCGGCCTCCGCGCTCGCCGCCGTCGGTGCGCAGGCGGCGCTCGCCGGTAGCCCCTGGTGGGCGTCGCTCGCCGTCACGGGCGCCTGCGGCCTGGCCGCCTACGCGGCGCTGCTCCCGTTCGCGTTGCCCGCCGAGGAGCGGGCGGCGCTGTTCGACCGCGTCCGCAGCCCGCTCGGCACGACTTAGACTCTCCCTCGTTCTCGTCGCCCGCTCTTCCGCAGCGATCCATGTCCAGCGCCACCGAAGAAGCCACCCGGCCCGCTCGGCTCGGCCGCAGGCCGCCCTCCCGCTACGCCGGCCGTCCCCACCGGCCGGTCTTCGTCGGCGGCTGTCCGCGTTCAGGGACCACGATGCTCCGCCTCATGCTCAACAGCCACCCGGAGCTGGCCGTGCCTCACGAGACCCTCTTCCTCATCCCGGCCTGGAAGCGGCGCGCGAGGTTCGGGGATCTGACGGAGCCCCGGAATCGTGAAAGGCTGGCCCGCTGGGTGCTCCGGCGGCCGAAGACGAGGCTCTACCGGCTCGGAGTCGACAAGGAAGAGCTGCGCGCGGCGCTGGAGGACGCGCCGCCGACGATCGGGTCGGTGCTCGGCACGCCCTTCCTCCTCTACGCCGAGCGGCAGGGAAAGCCGCGCTGGGGCGACAAGCGGCCCAGCTACGCCCAGAACCTCGACGCGGTCTTCGCGATGTTTCCGGACGCGCAGTTCGTGAACGTCGTCCGCGACCCGCGGGCGGTCGCGCTCTCGGTCCGCAACGTCGGCTGGTACGACGGCGACGTCGTGGGCGGCGCCGACCTCTGGCGGCGGTCGCTGCAGGCGGTCGACCGGTGGCGCCGGCGGCTCGGAGCCGACCAGCTCTTCGAGATCCAGTACGAGGAGCTCGTGCACGACCCGCGCCGCTCGCTGGAGCGGATCGCCGCCTTCCTCGGCCTCTCGAGCGGCAGCGTCGACGCGATGCTGCGCTTCCACGAGAACACGGACATTCCCAAGGACGCCGCCTTCCACCCGCGCGTCAAGACGCCGGTGACGACGGAGCCGATCCGCGCGTGGGAGGACGCGCTCGCCCGCGAGGAGGTCGCCTTCATCGAGCACGCCCTGGCGGGGCCGATGCAGCGGTACGGATACGAGGCCGCTGCGGAGGACGCGCCCGTCTCCGCGGAGATGGTGGAGAGGTATCGCCGCCTGAAGCGCCGGCGGGCGCTCAAGCGCGGGCGTCGCCGGCTCGACGAGCTGAAGCTGCGCCTGACGTACCGGCACCCGGTGGCCTCGCAGCTGGGGCCGCCCGGCGACCCGCTCGCCGAACGCCGAGGCGCGGCGTAGCCCGATGACGGCCGCGGTCGCGGTCGTGGCCGCGCTCCTCCTCGTACCCGGAGCCGGGGCAGCGCTCGCGCTCGCGCCTCCCGGCCGGATCGCGATCGAGACGAGGATCGCCCTCGCCTTCGGGCTCGGCTACGGGATCCTCGCCGGCGTCGCCACCCTCCTCGCCGTCGCGCGGGTCTTCCACCTGCCCACCTTCGTCGCGGCGATCGTCGTCGCCACGGCTGCCGTCTGGGCTCTCGCGCTCCGCCGCGCTTCCCTGCGCGAGCACGCGTCGGCGCTCGCGGGCCAGGCGCGGGAGGCGCCCTTCGCCCTCGCGGCCGGGCTCGCGCTGCTGCTCGCCGTCGCCGTCTCGCGCTCGTTCTACTCGCCGCGGCTCAACCTGGGCATCGCGGCGCCGTGGCGCTACTGGGCCGACGGCCTCGAGGTGGCGGCGGCCGGCCGCGTTCCGCCGGAGTCGGCGCAGTGGGGCACGGAGATCCCGACCACCGTCAGCAAGGTGGTGCTCAACAGCCTCGAGGGCGGTGTCTCGTTCCTCCTCGGAGCCGACCCGTTGGAGCCGATGCACGGGATCCTCAGCGTCGTCGCCGTCGGCCTCGTGGCTGCGCTCCTCGCGCTCGGCCGCGAGCTCGGCCTCGGCCTCTTCGCCCCGCTCGTCCCCGCGCTCAGCGTGCTCGCCCCGCAGGGCCTTCCCTTCGCCAACGAGCTCGCCGGCGACCTGCAGACGTTCAAGGCCGAGAACATGGGCCGGCTGGCCGGCGTCTGCGCGCTCCTGCTCGCCATGCTCGTCGTCCAGGGCCGAGCGGGCCGCGTCGTCGCCGCCGTCGCCGGCCTCCTCTTCGGTGTCGCGGCGCTCACGCACCTCGTGGCTGCCCTCGTCGCGCTTGCCGCCGGGCTGCTCTACGCGCTGGCCGTGGTCCTCCTCGACCGGAGTCGTCTCCGGGACGCCGTGCGCGCAGGTGCGGTCGTCGCTCTCGTCGTGGGAGTCTCGTACGTCGCCACGCTCGCGCTGGCCGGGGGGGACCTCGGGTTCCAGCGGGCGGCGCAAGGCGGCGGCTTCCAGGCCTTTCCCGCCACGGTCGACCCGACACGGTCGTTCGCCCAGGCGAGGATGGTTCGCCGCCGAGCCGACGAGGAGTCTCTGTACATCCCGGCGCCCACCCTCGCCAGGACGCTCGTCCGCGACGCCGTCGGCGCCCACCCCACCGCCCGGCTGGGGCTCGTCATGCTCGGCGCGCTCGCGATCGCCGCCCTCCTCGTCGCCCTCCTCGCACGCCCGCTCGTGCCTCTCGCCGTCGTCGCGTGCGGCCTCCCGCTCGTCCTGCTCGCCGTCGGGCTCTTCTTCAGCTACCGCTACACGACGTGGATCCCCGCCAACTTCGGCCCGCGGAGAATGTACGACTACGCGGCCCTCTCGCCGGCACTCCTCTTCCCGGCCGGGCTCGAGGCGATCGTCCGCAGCATCGCCGGGAGCCGCCGGTGGGTGCTCGGCGGCGCTGCGCTCGCGGCGGGCGCCCTCGCCGTCGGGGCCGTCGTCGACGGCGTCCCGCGCGACCGCTCGCTGCCGGCGGCGGAGGCCGGGCTCACCGCGATCGACGGCGTCGCGGAGGTCGTTCCGTGCGACGGGCGCCTGCTCGTCAACGCCCGCACGGCCGGCAGCTGGGAGGCCCTGACCGGGCGGACCGCCGTCACCGAGGGGATGGCCCCGTACCTCCGTCCCGAGGTGTTGGAGACGGTCCTTCCCGTCGTGGTCGGCGCGCGCCAGTTCTTCGCCGAGCCCGCAGCCAACGCACGCTTTCTCGAGCGTCAGGCGATCGACTACGTGGTCGTCCTCGAGCAGGGAGTCTGGGTCGGCTCGCCGGCCGGAACCATCTTCCGCGAGACCGACGCGGCCGCCGTCGCCTCGCTGCCCGGGCTGAGCAGGGTGGCGGAGGGGCCGAACGTGACGGTCTACGCGGTCGGCCCGGGCGACGTCGCATTCACGGGGCAGCCCTCTCGCTGCGCCCTCTAGACCGCTCCGGCGGCGACTGTTGCTATCGTCGCGCGCGGCGACGACGACGACGAACTGGAGGCCTAGACGAATGCGAGTGTTGATTCTCGGCGGCGACGGCTACCTCGGCTGGCCGACGGCGATGCGCTTCTCCGGCGGAGGGCACGAGGTGGGCGTGGTCGACAACTTCGCACGCCGCCGCTGGGTCGAGGAGGCCGGAGCGCACTCGCTCACCCCGATCGCGACCCTCGACGAGCGGATCGACGCGTGGCGGGAGGTCGCGGGCCGCGAGATCGTGCCGTACGTCGGCGACATCTCCGAGGGCACGTTCGTCGCCGAGGTCGTCCGGGAGTTCGAGCCGGACGCGATCGTCCACTACGGCGAGCAGCCGAGCGCCCCGTGGTCCATGAAGTCTGTCGACCACGCGGTCACGACGCAGGCGAACAACGTGATCGGCTCGCTGAAGCTCCTCTGGGCGATTCGCGAGCACGCGCCCGATGCGCACCTCGTCAAGCTCGGGACGATGGGCGAGTACGGAACGCCCAACATCGACATCGAAGAGGGGTTCATCGAGATCGAGCACAACGGCCGCCGCGACACCCTGCCGTTCCCGAAGCTTCCCGGCTCGCTCTACCACCTCTCGAAGGTTCACGACAGCAACAACATCCACTTCGCGTGCCGCGTCTGGGGCCTGCGGGCGACCGACCTGAACCAGGGGGTCGTCTACGGAATCGAGACGCCCGAGACGCGCCTCGACGAGCGCCTCGCCACCCGCTTCGACTACGACGAGCTCTTCGGCACGGCGCTCAACCGCTTCGCGGTGCAGGCCGTCATCGGCTACCCGCTCACGGTCTACGGGAAGGGCGGCCAGACCCGCGGCTTCCTCAACATCCTCGACACGCTCCAGTGCGTCGAGCTCACGGCCGCGAACCCGCCCGCCGCGGGCGAGTACCGCGTCTTCAACCAGTTCACGGAGGTCTTCAACGTCGGCGACCTGGCAGAGAAGGTGCGCCATGCGGCCGGGGAGCACGGCATGGACGTGCAGGTCGACCACGTGACGAACCCGCGGCTCGAGCTCGAGGAGCACTACTACAACCCGACGCACACGAAGCTCCTCTCGCTCGGGCTGCGCCCGACGCTCCTCTCGGAGACGCTGATCGAGTCGATGCTCGACGTGATCCAGCGGCACCGCGACCGCATCTCCGAGGACGTCATCGCGCCCGTCACGCAGTGGCGGCCCGAGCCGCTCGGACAGACGCTGACCTAGGCCGGGTCGCGCATGGACCTGACGCCCCTTCGCGCGGCCGGCCTGCTGGCCGCCCTCGCGTTCGCGGTCGTCTCGATCTGGGCCTACCGCCGTGGCCGCATCGGCAACGGCGACCTGCTCGTCCGCTTCGTCTTCTTCGTCCTGCCGCTGCTCGTCGTCTCGCTTGAGCCGGCGATCTTCGGTTGGTTCCTCGACCAGCTCTCGTTCCGCCGCGGCGGCGGCGGCCGCATCCTCGGCGCGGCGATCGTGGCCGTCGCGGTCCTCTACGTCTTCTCGTACATGCTGGCGGCCCGCCAGGAGCGCACGCGCCGCGACCTGACGCGG
>JAICGP010000189.1 GCA_025923055.1 Thermoleophilia bacterium | reverse complement strand
TCATGGGCGAGGACATCGCCGAGATGGGCGGCTCCATGGGCGTCACGCAGGGCATGCTCGAGGAGTTCGGCCCCGAGCGCGTGCGGAACACGCCGATCTCGGAGATGGCGATCGTCGGCGCCGGCATCGGCGCGGCGGTCGCCGGCATGCGCCCCATCGTCGAGG
Organism: Thermoleophilia bacterium; assembly: GCA_025923055.1. Taxonomy (GTDB): domain Bacteria; phylum Actinomycetota; class Thermoleophilia; order Gaiellales; family Gaiellaceae; genus JAIBJN01. The sequence continues at coordinate 4,886 of JAICGP010000189.1, read as the reverse complement.
TGATGTACCAGGACTTCATGACCCTCGCCATGGAGCAGCTCGTGCAGCAGGCGGCGAAGCACCGGTACATGTCGGGCGGCCAGATCAAGGTGCCGCTCACGATCAGGACGCAGGGCGGCGCCGGCTGGTCGCCGGGCGCTCAGCACGCTCAGCAGCTCGAGGCGTGGTTCGTGCACGTGCCGGGCCTGAAGGTGGTCTTCCCGTCGACTCCCGAGGACGTGCGCGGGCTTCTCTGGACATCCATCTACGACGACAACCCCGTCGTCTTCTTCGAGCACCGCACGCTCTACGGGCTCAAGGCCGAGGTCCCCGACGACATCGGGGCGATCGAGCTCGGCAAGGCGCGCGTCCACCGGGAGGGCGAGGACGTGACCGTCGTCGCCACGGGCCGGCTCGTCCACGAGGCGCTCGCGGCGGCGAAGGAGGCAGAGGACGCTGGGATCTCGGTCGAGGTGGTCGACCCGCGGACGCTGCTCCCGCTCGACGAGGACGCCATCGTCGCCTCGGTCGAGAAGACGAACCGCTGTGTCGTCGCCCATGAGGCCGTGACGCGCATGGGCTTCGGCGCCGAGGTCGCGGCGCTCGTCCAGCACCGGGCGTTCGACTACCTCGACGCGCCGGTGGAGCGGGTCGGGGCCAAGTTCGCGCCGATCCCGTTCGCGCCGGTGATGGAGGAGTACGTCGTCCCGCACGCCGAGGACGTGCTCGCGGCCGTCAAGCGCACGGTGGGCAAGGAGTAGCGTCCCCGGCCATGTCGAGCCAGGTCACGCTGCCGCGTCTCGGCCAGGGAATGGAGTCTGGCACGATCGTACGCTGGCTGAAGGCGGAGGGCGACCACGTCGAGAAGGGCGACGCCCTCTACGAGCTCGACACGGAGAAGGTGACCCAGGAGGTCGAGGCCGACGCCGGCGGCATCCTCCTCAAGATCCTCGCCGGCGAGGGGGAGGAGATCGAGGTCGGCAAGGCGATCGCGGTGATCGGCGAGGAGGGCGAGGAGGTCGCCGAGCCCGAGCCGGAGTCCGGGGAGCCACCGGCTCCGGCCGGTGAGGCCGAGGAGGAGGAGACGCCGGGCCGCGTCCGGCCCGAGGAGGGCGGCGCAGAGGTGGGCGTCGAGAAGCCGGCCGAGGGGCCCGCGCGGGAGGAGGAGCGCGAACGGGGCCGCGAGGCCGCCGAGGAGCAGGCCGACCAGGCGGAGGCGCCCGCCGACGGCGCCGCGGCGCGCGACGGCGGCCGGGTGAAGGCCTCGCCGCTCGCCCGGCGCATCGCCCGCGAGCGCGGGATCGAGCTGTCGGGGATCCGTGGGACGGGCCCCGAGGGGCGCATCGTCGCCGAGGACGTCGAGCGGGCGGAGAAGGCGCCGGCGCCCGCCGCCGCGCCGGCAGGAGCCCCGGCGCCGCCGCCCGGCGAGGTCGAGTCGGTCCCGCTCACAGGGATGCGCAGGACGATCGCGCGCCGCATGACGGAGGCGTGGGAGGCGCCCGCGTTCCAGATCACGATGACGGCGGACATGACAGCCGCGATCCGCCTGCGCGAGAGGCTCGTCGAGCGGATGGCCGAGGGCGACGCGAAGCCGACCTACTCGGACGTCCTCGCGAAGGTCTGCGCGGTCGCGCTCCTGCGCCACCGAGGCGTCAACGCGCTCTTCGCCGGCGACGAGATCCAGCTGCAGCCGACGGCGAACGTCGGCTTCGCCGTCGCGGTCCCCGACGGCCTCGTCGTCCCCGTCCTGCGGAACGCGGAGACCAAGACGATCGCGCAGCTCGCAACCGAGCGCGCCGAGGTCGTGGGGCGGATCCGCGAGGGCAAGCTTCGCCAGGAGGACCTCGAGGGCGGCACCTTCACGATCTCGAACCTCGGCATGTACGGCGTGGAGCGCTTCGTCGCGGTGCTGAACCCGCCGCAGGCGGGCATCCTCGCCGTCGGCGCGATCGAGGAGCGGGCCGTCGTGCGCGAGGGGGAGGTCGTCGCGCTCCCGGTCATGGAGATGACGCTCTCGTGCGACCACCGGTCGGTCGACGGCGCCACCGCGTCCGAGTTCCTGCGCACGGTCAAGCAGTTCCTCGAAGAGCCCGGGCTCGCGCTCTAGGGGCAGCGCGTGAGCATCTGGTACCGCGTCAAGGATCTCGAGGCGGCGCGGGCGTTCTACCGGGACAAGCTCGGCTTCGACGAGGCCTACGTGGACGACGAGGACCGCTGGGCGCGGCTCGTGCGCGGGAGCGCCGAGGTGGCCCTGGCGGAAGGGGAGCCGCTCGACGAGGGCACCGTCCTGACGCTCGAGGTCCCGGACCTGAAGGCCGAGGCCGAGCGGCTGCGGTCGGAGGGCGTCGACGTGGGAACGGTGCTCGAGATCCCCGGCACGATCCGCCTCCTGGACGTCTTCGACCTCGACGGCAACCGGCTTCAGCTCTCCCAGGACATCTAGGCGGCTGCGCTCCGCGGGCGGGCGGCGCTCGTCGCGTCCCTCCAGGCCATGTCGGTGTCTGGCACCGACCGTGCCCGGAGGAGGCGTGTCCGTCCGGCGCACCCGTTCGAGGGATCGCCGCCGCGCCGCCGCCCGCCGTTACGTGACGTGAGCCGGATTCAACCCCGGGTCACTGCGGGGGCGGCACAGGGGCCGCCCTCGCGCTTTTCCAGGCCTCGTCGGGCGCCGCACCAGCGCGGATAGGATCGCGGTTAGGTACGCGAACCGAACGGAAAGGGCGAGACCATGGAATGTGACGTCGCCGTCCTCGGCGGCGGTCCGGGCGGCTACACGGCGGCGATCCGGGCCGCCCAGCTCGGGGCGAAGACCGTGTGCGTCGAGAAGGAGGAGCGCCTCGGGGGCACCTGCCTGCGGGTGGGCTGCATCCCGACGAAGGCCTGGGTGCAGACGGCTTTCGCGCTCAAGGAGGCCGAGGAGACATTCGCCAAGCTCGGTGTCAAGGTCTCCGCTCCCGAGCTCGACTTCGCCGCGGCGAACGAGTGGAAGGACGCGGTCGTCGGCCAGCTGACGAACGGGGTCGCCGGCCTCTTCAAGGCGAACGGCGTCGAGTGGGTGAAGGGCACGGGCAGCTTCAAGGACGCGAACACGCTGGCCGTCGACGGCGGCGAGGACGTGACGTTCAAGAGCGCCATCGTCGCGACGGGCTCGTACCCGCTCCGCCCGCCGATCGACGGGATCGACTCCGAGCGCTGCGTGGACTCCACGGGCCTCCTGGCCCAGACAGAGGTTCCGAAGCGGATCGTCATCCTCGGCGGCGGCATCATCGGCTGCGAGTTCGCCTCGATCCTGCAACGCTTCGGCAGCGAGGTGACCATCGTCGAGATGCTGCCCAGCCTCATCCCGACCGAGGACGAGGACGCCTCCAAGGAGCTCGCGAAGCAGTTCGGCAAGCGGGGGATCGCCGTCCACCTCGAGTCCCAGTGCGACCGGATCGAGGAGACCGGCGACGGCCTGACCGTGCACTTCGCCGGCGAGACCGTCGACTGCGACCTGATGCTCGTCGCCACCGGGCGCGGGCCCGTCACGCAGGACATCGGGCTCGAGGCGCTCGGGGTCGACTTCGACCCGAAGAAAGGGATCGCCGCGGACGAGCACCGGCGCACGACCGTTCCGCACGTCTACGCGATCGGCGACTGCGCCGGCTACTGGCAACTCGCCCACACCGCCTTCCGCGAAGGCGAGGTCGCAGCCGAGAACGCGCTCGGCCACGAGGCGGTCGTCGACAACCGGGCCGTCCCCCGGCCGATCTATACGGATCCGGAGATCGCCGGCGTCGGCCTGACGGAGCGGGAGGCGCGCGAGCGGCACGGCGACGAGGTGGAGGTCGGGACGTTCCCGTTCTCGGTCAACGGGCGCGCGATGATGCAGAACGAGACGGTCGGCTGGGTGAAGTCGATCCACGAGTCTCGCTACGGCGAGCTGCTCGGCGTCGTCATGGTCGGGCCGCACGTCACGGACCTGATCGAGGCGGGCGTCGTCGCGATCGACGCCGAGGCGACCGTGGAGACCGTCGCCGACGGGATGACCGCGCATCCAACGCTGTCGGAAGCGATCAAGGAGGCCGGGCTCCTCGCTCTCGGGCGGGCGATCCACCTCCCGAACAGGAAGCGGGCAGCCGCCCGCACCTGAACCGCGAGGAAAGGAGGGAGATGCTCAACAAGCGCAAGGCACTCATCGGCTACGGCGTCTACACGATCGGCAAGCCGATCGCGAAGCGCCGCCTCAAGAAGAAAGCGCCCGAGCCGCCGCCGCGGAACAAGAAGCTGATCGGCGGCGTCGCCGCGGGCGTCGCTGCGCTCGGAGCCGCCGCCGGCGGACTCCTGTTCTGGCGCAAGCGCCGCTCGGGGAGCGAAGAGTCGCCGGCGAGCTAGGCAGGGCGGATGTCGTCGTCATCGGCGCCGGCCTCGCCGGCTGCGCGGCGGCGCGCCTCCTCGCCGAGGCCGGCGAGCAGGTTCTCGTCGTCGAGCGCGCCGGCATCGGGGCCGGCGCCTCGGGCCGCAACGGCGGCTTCCTCTTCCGCCAGCCGGCCGCGTGGATCAACGACCTCCTCGCGGAGGCCGTCGCCTCCTACACCGCCCTCGACGAGGAGGGTGAGATTCCGCTCGACCTTCGCGCCTGGCCGCTGCTCCTGCTCGCCGTCGAGGAGCGGGAGCTTCCCCGTGCCCGGGCGTACGCGGACGCCGTCGGTGGCGTCGAGGCAGACCTGCGCGCGGACGACTGGCTCGCCGACGACCTCGCCGGCGGCTTCCTCGTCGACGGGTGCTTCACCCTCGACGCGATGAGCGCGACCGCCGCCGCAGCCGAGGCGGCGCGCCGCGCCGGCGCCCGCTTCGCGCTCGGCTGCGAGGCGAAGCGGATCCTGGTCGCCGGCGGCCGCGTGGCCGGCCTGGCCACCGACCTCGGC
>JAICGP010000188.1 GCA_025923055.1 Thermoleophilia bacterium | reverse complement strand
GGCTTCGTCAGCGTCGCGTAGTCGCGCCAGGAGCCGGCCGGGACGGCGCTCCCGCCCCGGAAGGCGAGCGCGGTCGAGACGGCGGCCGCGGCAAGGGCGAGCGCGCCTGCGGCGACGTGGAGGCCGTCGGGCGCTCCGGCCAGGGCCGCGAGCCCCGCCGCCCCGAAGAGGCAGAGCGCCGCGACGCCTGCGGCGAGGAGATCGGGCCGGTCGGGGTGGGCGAGCCGCACGGCGAGCAGCGTCCCGGCGAGGAGCGCGAGCGTCACGTGCGCGGCGACGTCGTGGGCGAGCCCCCATTGCCCCGTCGCCACGACGGCCGCCACGCCGGCCGTCGCCGCGAGGGCGGTCAGCCGCAGCCACGGCCCGGGGCGAGGGCTCACGAGCCGTTCTCCCTCAGCCGCTGGCGCAGGTCGCGGACCGGCCGCGAGCTGGAGACGTACGGCACGCGGTCGAAGTTGTGCGGCGCGGGCGGCGAGGTCGCGTACCACTCGAGGGTGTCCGCGCCCCAGGGGTCGTTCCCGACCCGCGTGCCGCTCCGCCAGCTCTTCGCCATGTTCCACACGAAGACGAGGATCGCCAGGGCCATGAGGAACGACCCGAGCGAGGAGACGAGGTTGTACCACTCGAACAATCCCCCGCGATCGTACGTGTAGATGCGCCGCTGCATCCCCATCAGCCCGAGCATGTGCTGGGGCAGGAAGGCGGCGTTGAAGCCGATGAACATGAGCCAGAAGTGCGTGACCGCGAGACGCTCGTCGTACATCCGCCCCGTCATCTTCGGGAACCAGTAGTACGTCCCGGCGAAGATCCCGAACACGGTCCCGCCGAAGAGGACGTAGTGGAAGTGCGCGACGACGTAGTACGAGTCGTGCGCCTGGTAGTCGACGGGATAGGTGGCGAGCATGATCCCGGAGAGGCCGCCCATCGTGAAGAGCGCGATGAAGCCGAGGCAGAAGAGGAGCGGAGCGCGGAACCAGAGGTGCCCGCGCCAGAGGGTCGCCAGCCAGTTGAAGATCTTGATCGCCGTCGGTACGGCGACCGAGAACGACGTGATCATGAACCAGGCCTGGAGGTAGTCGGGCAGCCCGACCGTGAACATGTGGTGCGCCCACACGAGCATGCTCGCGAACGCGATCCCGATGGTCGAGAACGCGATCGCCTTGTAGCCGAAGATCGGCTTCCGCGCGAAGACGGGGATCACCTCGGAGAGCATCCCCATCGCCGGGAGAACCATGATGTAGACCTCGGGGTGGCCGAAGAACCAGAACATGTGCTGCCAGAGGACCGGCCCGCCGTTCTCGACCGCGAAGAACTCGGTCCCCACCTGCCGGTCGAGGAGCAGGAGCGTCACCGCCGCCGAGATCGTCGGCAGGACGAGGACGAGGAGGACCGCGTAGGCCTCGATCGCCCAGACGAAGAGCGGGATGCGCATCCAGGTCATGCCCGGCGTGCGCATGTTGTGGATCGTGACGATGAAGTTGATCGCCCCGGCGAGCGAGGAGAGCGACGTCAGATGGAGGCCCAGGATCCAGAGGTCCTGGCCGGTGCCGGGGCTGAACTCGTCGGTCGAGAGCGGCGTGTACGCCGTCCAGCCCGAGTTGGCGGCGCCGCTGTCGGCGAAGAAGCTCGAGAAGATGACCAGGCCGCCGAGCAGAAAGAGCCAGTACGACGCCGCGTTGAGGCGCGGGAAGGCCATGTCCCGCGCGCCGATCATCAGCGGGACGAGGTAGTTGCCGAAGCCGGCGAGGATCGGGACGACGAAGAGGAAGATCATTGCCGTCCCGTGGATCGTGAGCAGCTGGTTGTAGCTGTCCTCCGTGACGATCTCGTTGCCCGCCTGCGACAGCTGGGCCCGCATGAGGACGGCCATCAGCCCGGACGCGAAGAAGAACACGAACGACGTGACGATGTAGAGGATCCCGATCCGCTTGTGGTCGACCGTCGTCAGCCAGCCGGTCACCCGGCCTTCGCGCCAGCTGGGAACGGCGGTCTCGGTCCGGACGGCCATCAGCGGCCGCCTCCGTCGCCCTCGGGCGGCGCCAGCGCCTCGTTGGAGCGGATGTACTCGATGAGCGCCTGGAGCTGGAAGTCCGGCCAGCCGCGTCCGACGGGCGGCATGTAGCCCTCGACGTCCGGGTTGTCCAGGCCCTCCGTCACGAGCTCCCTCAACGCCTCCTCGTCGACGAGCGTGCCGAGGCGGGCGACGGGCGGCCCGATGTCGCCGGCGCCCTCGGGCCCGTGGCACTTCGCGCACGAGGCCTCCCAGGTCGCCTCGCCGAGCGCGAGCTGCGAGTCGCCGCTTTCGTCCTGGCCGCCCAGTGCCCCGAGCCGATCGCCGAACTCCTCCTCCGAGACGACCTCGACGGTGGTCGGCATGACGGCGTGGAGGATCCCGCAGAGCTCGGCGCAGCCGCCGTCGAAGGATCCTTCGCGCCGCGGCGTCAGCCGCAGGTCGTTCACCTGGCCGGCGATCGCGTCCCGCTTCCCGGTCAGGTCGGGGACCCACCAGCTGTGGTTGACGTCGTAGGACGTGATCTCGAGGCGAACCGGCCTTCCGACCGGGAGCACGAGCGTGTCGAGGGCGATCTCGCCGTCCGGATAGACGTAGCGCCAGTAGAACTGGTGCCCCTCGACGCGCACGACGAGCTCGTTGGAGCGGTCGCCGTCCGTCGCCTCGACCGCCGGGCTGCGCGCGAGGACGACCACCGCGATCACGACGAGGATGACGGCCGGAATGATCGTCCAGATGATCTCGAGGCGGGTGTTCCCGTGGATCTGCGGCCCTTCGGTCTCGGCGGCCGTCTCCGGCCGGCGCCGGAAGCGGAGGACGAAGAGCACGAGCGTCGCCTCCACGAGGACGAAGACGACTGCGCAGATGCCGAAGACGAACCAGTAGAGCTCGTTGATCGCCTCGCCGCTGGGGCTTCCGTCCCCCGCCGGCGCGAGGCCGCCGAGGTCCGCCGGGGCGGCGAGCGCGAGCAGGATCGGCACGGCGGCCAGCCCGAGGGCCGCGACCGCGGCGACGATGACGACGACCGTCCTCCTCCCCATCGACACGGCGATTCTATGCGGGCCGCGGAGAGCGGGCTTCGCGACGGATGTCACTCCGTCGAGGGAGTTGCAAATCCCCCGAATTGTGGTTCAGTGAGTGCAATCGAGCTTCTCCGCTCCAGCGGCGGCGCGGCGGGCTCGAGGCGGGATCGCCGAAAGCTGGGAGAGGTTTCGCGCGCCGAGGGTGGTGCGTGGGGGACGACCCTGACGCCCCCACGTGCCCCCCTCACGTTCCGTCCCGGCGGGCGCCCGCGTCTAGGCTTGGCACGCGATGGACGACGCCTGGACCGTTCCCCTCCCGGCGGAGGTCACCGAGCCGTTCGAGGTCTTCGTGAACGGCGTCCGCCAGGAGCCGGGAACCGACTACGAGGTCGTCGCGGGCGCGCTTCGCTTCGCGAAGCCGCTCGCCCGCGAGGGCCGACTCGGCCTCGTCCGGTGGGCGAGCATGTTCCTCGGCGTCGCCGGCACCTATCGGAAGAACGACTCGGTGGACGTGGTCTACGACGTCGGGGGGCGCCGAGCGGTCGCGTCGGGCCTGCCGATCATCCCGCCAGGCGGGCCAGCACGGTCCCCCTCCCGTTGACCGCGACTGCGGTGGGGACGAGCGCGACTCCGTACTTGCGGGCGAGATCGGCCCGCTCCGACACGTCCACGGTGATCACGCGCCGGCCTTCGTCCCGGAGCCGCCGCTCGAGCGCCCGGCAGTCGCTGCAGAGCGGATGCGTGAACTGGAGGACGACCTCGCCGTCCGGGGCGAGCTGGAAGTCGGCCAGCTCGACCCGGTCGAGCCGGTGCGAGCGGACGCCGCGCGCGCGGGCTCCGAGCCGGTAGAGCTCGCAGCCGGCGCAGAGGCCGGTGGCGGCGGCGAGGAGCGCGAGCGCGGCGACTAGCACGGCGAGCGCCCAGCCGAGGGCCGGGAGGCCGAGCGCGTGCGCGAGGGCCGCGGCTCCGAGGGCGACGATGCCGATCGCGTTGGCGAACCGCGGGGGCCGTGCGTCCTCCACCGGCCCCTCGCCGAGACGCGGCTGGACGAGCTCGAAGTACACGAGGCAGGGCAGGCACCAGCGCCGCCCCAGCGTCAGCCCGACGGCGAGCTGGGCGGCGAGGACGGCCAGGAGCGGCCACCAGCCCGTGGCGAGCGAGACGAGCGCCAGCGTGCCGATCGTCGCCTGGTTGAACCGCGGCGCGCGGGCGTCGATCACGTCGAGGTCGCGGTACGGGTCGGCCGTGCGCGGTCGCTTCATTTCGGAAAGCGTACTGCTCCGACTAGGTTCTCGCCCGTGCCCCCGAGCGTCCACGTCTCGCGCCGGGTCCTCGAGCCCGTACGCGTCGCGCTCGCCGAGAGCTTCGACGCGAGCTTCCCCGTCTCCGACGACGTCCCCTCGCGCGCGGAGCTCCTCTCAGCGTGCCGCGGCCGCGCCGGCCTCGTCACCGTGCCCGCCGACTGCGTCGACGCCGAGCTCTTCGACGCCGCCGGCGCGGGCCTCCGCATCGTCGCCAACCACGCGGTCGGGACGGATAACGTCGACGTCGAGGAGGCGACCCGGCGCGGCGTGCTCGTCGCGAACACCCCGGGCGTCCTCACCGGGGCGACGGCGGAGCTCGCGATCGCGCTGCTGCTCGCGCTCCTGCGCCGCGTCGCCGAGGGAGACCGCCTCGTGCGGGCGGGCCGCCCCTGGGCGCTCGCGCCGAGGTTCATGCTCGGCACCGGCCTGCGTGGCAGGACGATCGGGATCGTCGGCGCCGGGCGGATCGGGCGCGAGGTCGCCCGCCTCGCGCGCGGCTTCGGCATGGAGGTGCTCGAGACCGGCCGCACGGTCGGCGCCGGCCGCGTACCGCTGGCCGAGCTGCTGGCGCGGGCGCATGTCGTCAGCCTCCACGTTCCCTTGACGCCCGCGACGCGCCACCTGGTCGGCGCGGCGGAGCTGTGGGAGATGCGCAACGACGCCGTCCTCGTGAACACGAGCCGCGGGCCCGTCGTCGACGAGCGCGCCCTCGCCGAGGCGCTGCGAAACGGCGAGATCGCCGGCGCCGCCCTCGACGTCTACGAGCGCGAGCCCGAGGTCGAGC
>JAICGP010000187.1 GCA_025923055.1 Thermoleophilia bacterium | reverse complement strand
GATGCGGCGCGGGCGACGGCGCTGCGGACGCTCGAGCTGCTCGAGGAGCGGAGCCTGCCCGAGCGGCTCCTCGACCTCGCCGAACTGCGCGCCCGCGGCGAGCGGGCGGCGAGCTACGAGGAGGCGCGCCGCGGCGTCGAGCAGGCGGCGCTCGACGAGCTCGCCGCGCGCGACCGCGACCTGCTCCAGGAGCTGCTCGAAGGATTCGGACGCGCGTACCGCGCCGCGAAGGAGCGCGAGTCGGCGCTCGACTTCGAGGACCTCCAGCTCGGCGCACGGGATCTCCTGCGCGGCAGCGACGCCGTCCGCGAGCGGGAGAGCTGGCGCTTCCGGTCGATCATGGTGGACGAGTTCCAGGACACGAACCGGCTCCAGTGCGAGCTCGTCGACCTGCTCGCGGAGGGCCCCGAGGGCAAGGAGCTCTTCTTCGTCGGCGACGAGTTCCAGTCGATCTACCGCTTCCGTCACGCCGACGTCCAGGTCTTCCGCGAGCGGCGCGAGCAGTCGGGTGGCGTGCTCGCGCTCACGCAGAACTACCGCTCCCGGCCGGAGCTGCTCGGCGCCGTCAACCATCTCTTCTCCGCGGAGTTCGGCGACGACTTCCAGCCCCTCGAGGCGGCGGGGCGCTTCCCGGATCCCGTCTTCGGCGCGCCGGTCGAGCTCCTCGTCACGGACAAGTCGAGCTACGCGGGCACGCCGGTGCACTGGCGCCGTGCCGAGGCGCGGCACATCGCCGCCCGCGTACGGCAGCTCGTCGACTCGGGCGACGCGACGGCCGGCGAGATCGTGCTCCTCTTCGCGGCCGGCACCGACGCCGAGTGGTACGAGGAGGAGCTGCGCCGGGCGGGCCTCGACACCTACCGCGCCACCGGCCGCGGCTACTTCGGCCAGCAGCAGGTCGTCGACCTCCTGGCGTACCTCCGCCTGCTGCACAACCGCTACGACGACGAGGCGCTCGTCACGGTGCTCGCCTCGCCGCTCGTCGGAGTCTCGAACGACGCCCTCGTCCTCCTGCGGCGGGCGGCGCCCAGGCGGCCGCTCTTCCAGCCGTTCGAGCGCGGCCTCCCGGGGGAGCTCTCCGAGCGCGACCGGCACCTCTGCCGCGCGTTCCTGCAGCGGTACGAGCGGCTGGCGGCCGCCGCGAGCGGGCTCTCCCTGGAGCGGCTCTGCGAGCGGATCGTCTCCGACCACGACTACGACCTGGCCGTCCTCGCCGAGTGGGACGGCCGTCGCCGCTACGCGAACATGCGCAAGCTCGCCCGGCTCGCGCGCTCCTACGAGGAGCTGAGGGGGCGCGACGTCGAGGGATTCGTCCGCTTCGTGCGCGAGCAGGAAGCGGTCGGCGCGCGGGAGCTCGAAGCCGTCGCGGAGGAGGAGGACGCCGACGCCGTGCGCCTGCTCACGATCCACGCCGCGAAGGGGCTCGAGTTCAAGGTGGTGATCGTCGCCGACGCCGGCCGCGACCGGAACGCGCCCTCGCCGGACGAGATCCTCTGCCTGCCCGACGGCCGCTTCGGCTTCCGCGTCGCCGACCCGGAGACCGGCTCGCGGCGGCCCGCCTTCGCGTACGAGCAGGTGCGCGAGGAGGAGCGGGCTGCCGAGCGCGCCGAGCGGCTGCGCCTCTACTACGTCGCGATGACGCGGGCGGTCGACCGGCTGATCGTCTCCGGTGCGATCGACCCCGGCCGCGCGGCCGACGCCGCCACGCCGATCGGCTGGGTGCTGTCCCGCCTCGACGCCCGGGAGCTGGACGCCGCCGGCGACGGGCCCCTCGAGCTCGTCCGCGACGGCGCCCGGCTGCTCGTCCGGGTCGACCGGCATCGGCCGGAGCCGGAGGAGCCGAGCCCGGCGGACGTCGTCGCCGCCGCGGCCGCGCCGGAGGAGGGCCAGCTCGAGCTCTTCGCGCCGGGCGAGCAACCGGCACCACTCCCGCCGCCGGCGCCGCGGCTCCCCGACCTCGTCCCCGTCCCGGAGCCGCCGCTCCACCGGGTTCGCCGGCTCTCCTACAGCGCGCTCGCTCTCTTCGACCGCTGCTCGTACCGGTACTACGCGGAGCGCGTCGCCGGGATGCGGCCGCAGGACGCCCACGGCACCGTCCCGGGGCCGACGGGGCTGGCCGCGACCGAGGTCGGCGACGCGGTGCACAGGCTGCTGGAAGGCGTCGATCTCGCCGCGCCCGCGGCCCCCGACGTCGGGCCCGTGCGCGCCTGGTATCCGGCGGCGAGGGAGGAGGAGCTCGAGCGGATCGCCGGCTTCGTCGCGTCGTACTGCGACTCGGAGCTCGCCCGGCGGGTGGCCGGATTGCCGGGCGCGACCGCGGAGCGCCCGTTCGCCTTCGAGCACGACGGGGTCCTGCTGCACGGCCGTCTCGACGTCCACTGGAGCGACGGACGGAGCGCGCTCGTGCTCGATTACAAGACGAACTCCCTCGCCGAGGGGACGCCCGAGGAGATCGTCGAGGCCGACTACCACTTGCAGCGGCTCGTCTATGCGCTCGCCTGCCTGCGAGCCGGGGCCGGCGACGTCGAGGTCGTCTACCACTTCCTCGAGCGGCCCGAAGCGTTCGTCTCGACCCGCTTCTCGCGGGACGACGCGCCGGCGCTGGAGGCGGAGCTCTCGGCGGCGATCGCGCGCATCCAGGCGGGCGACTTCCGCCCGACGCCGGGCGAGTTCACGTGCGCCGGCTGCCCGGCCCTCGACCGGGTCTGCGCGGGGCCACGGCTCCTGCTGGCGGAAATCCCCGCCCACTACGCCGAGGCGCTCTAGCCTCGTGCCTCCCCGGGGGGCGCGCGCCGTGCCCGCCGCCGAGGGTGCTTGTGTTCCACGCGCACAAGCGATCTCGCCCCTCTCGCGACCGAACGGCACTGCCTAGCATCCCGCCCGACTTCGTGCACGTGAAACACAAGCCGGTTCGGGGTGCGGCGGCACGTAGGCTCCGCCCGTGGCACGCAGCTACGTCCACGAGGCGCGCCGGCGAGTCGGGCCGCGGCGGGAGCGCATCCGGCCGATCATCGAGCGGCTCGTGCTCGAGCACCCCGACGCCGTCATCGCCCTCCGCTTCCGCGATCCGGTCGAGCTCGTCGTCTCGGTCATGCTCTCCGCGCAGACCACCGACGTGACCGTGAACCGGGTCACGGAACGGCTCTTCGCGAAGTACCGGCGGCCCGAGGACTACCTTGCCGTGCCGCTCGGGGAGCTCGAGGCCGACATCCGGCCCACGGGCACCTTCCGCCAGAAGGCGAAGAACCTCCGGGGCGCGATGAGAATGCTCGTCGAGGAGTACGACGGAGAGGTGCCGGAGCGGCTGGACGAGCTCGTGCGGTTGCCGGGGGTCGGGCGCAAGACGGCGAACGTCGTCGCCGCGGAGCGCGGCGCGACCCAGGGGATCGTCGTGGACACCCACGTGCGCCGGCTCTCCCAGCGCCTCGGCCTGACGAAGCACGAGGATCCGGTGAAGATCGAGCGCGACCTCGTCCGGATCGTCCCGCGCGCCGACTGGGCCCGCTTCCCGCACCTCCTCATCTGGCACGGGCGCCGGGTCTGCATCGCCCGGAGCCCGCACTGCGAGGACTGCGTCCTCGTCGACCTCTGCCCCTCGAGCCGGGTTCAGAGGTCGGCGACCATCGTCCAGGCGTCCGCGCCGCCGCCGACACGCTTGAAGCCGGCCCGCTCGTAGAGCCGCACGGCCGGATTGTCCGGCTCGACGCTCAGGCTGAGCGTCCTGAAGCCTGCTGCGCTCGCCTGCTGGAGGAGCGCGTGCAGCAGCTTCGTGCCCACTCCGCGGCCGCGCGCGCCCGCGAGGACGCCGATGCTCAGCTCCGGTGTCCGCTCGTCGACGAAGCCGTAGCCGGGCCGGCCGGCCGTGAAGAGGCGATACCAGGCGGCACCGACCGGCTGCCCACCGCCGACCGCAACGAAGCCGGCGTCGCCGGTGCGTCCCCAGCCTTCGATGTAGCGGGCAACCCGTGGGTCGGCGAGCGCCGTCTCGACGGGGCGCCTGGGCACGTCGGCCCGCCAGTGGACCGCCTCCAAGAGGATGGCCTCGAGGATGTGAAGGTCAGCCGCACCGGCCGGGCGGATCATCCGGCCATTGTCACTCACTTGCTCGAACGCGGGCTCGCAGCAGCCGTCTGGAAACGCGGCGCGGGTTTCGACCCCGACCGTGGCCGGAATCGACGTGACTCCGAGGGCCGCGGAGGCTAGCGGGGCGAAACGGCGACGAGGAGGCCGCCGTCCTCGTCGTACGCGGGGAAGAAGTCCGCGCGGACGACCTTCTCGACGCCGGCGCGGGTGCGGAGCGTCAGCCGCTGGTCGAAGCGGCGCACGCCCCACTCGAGCGCCAGCGCGGCCGGCGTCGGCCCGTTCTCCTCGCGGACGAACAGGGCGTCCATGACGTCATGGCCCAGGAGATCGCGCTCCCTGTAGCCCGTCAGCTCGAAGACGCCCTGGCCCGCGGCGATGACGCGTCCCTCACCGTCGCAGACGAGGAAGCCCGTGCCGGGCGCGGGATAGTAGTCGTCCATGATCTCGAACAGGAAGCCGAAGCCGCAGCTCGCGCAGGCGACCGGCTGGTGCGTCAGGCCTTCGCGGCCGTCGTCGTCGAGCGAGCGCCGCCGGCAGTTCGGGCAGATGAAGTAGGGCACCCGGAAAAGCTAGCGCGCGGGGCTAAGGAGCGGCCGGCGCAACGTTGCCCGGCACAGACCACGATTTGTCGGCCGCTCCTAACTGCGCGGCGCCGCGAGCGCGTCCGCGAGGCGGCCCCGCTCGGCCGCCAGCCACCGCTCAGCGTCGAGCGCCGCCATGCAGCCCGAGCCCGCGGCCGTGACCGCCTGTCGGTAGACGTGATCCTGGACGTCGCCTGCGGCGAAGACGCCGGGGACGTTCGTCTCGGTCGTCTTCCCCTTCGTGAGCAGGTAGCCGGACTCGTCCATCTCGAGCTGACCGCGGAACAGCTCCGTCGTCGGGTCGTGCCCGATGGCGACGAAGAGCCCGTCGGCCGGGATCTCGGTTCGCTCGTCGGTCTTGAGGTTCCTGACGATGACGCCCGTGACGACGCCGTCGCCGAGCACCTCCTCGACCACGGAGTCGAGGACGAACTCGATCTTCTCGGTCGCCCGCGCGCGGTCGGTCATGATCTG
>JAICGP010000186.1 GCA_025923055.1 Thermoleophilia bacterium | reverse complement strand
CGGCTCGCGGCGCCGAGCTCGGCCGCGATGCGGGTCGTCTCCCCGGTCGCGCCGGGGTGGTTCGTCGAGAGCTCCCCGCGCTCCTTCGCCTCGCGGAAGCAGCGCCCTCCGGCGGCCAGCACCACCGCGCCCGCCTCCACGGCCCTCTCGCCGCACCGCGCGTGCCACCCGGCTTGGGTGGGGGTGAGCTCCGTGAGCGGCGACTTCGGCAGGGCCGTCGTCGGCGAGGCCTCGACCGCGTCCCGCAAAGCCTTCGTGATCGCGTGGCCGGTGCGGTCGCCGACCTGGAGCAGGCGCCTGCGGCTCGCGCCGCCGCAGCGGGCGAGGCGGTAGCCGTCGCCGTTGCGCGTGAACTCGACCCCGTGCTCCTCGAGCCAGCCGATCGTGGCCGGCGCCTCGGCCGTGAGGATGCTGACGAGGTCCATGTCGGCCGTCTCGTGCGAGCTCCGCCAGACGTCCTCCGCGTGCAGCTCGGGCGAGTCGTCCTTCCCGAAGGCCGCCTGGATGCCCCCCTGCGCCTTGGCCGAGTTGGACGACGAGAGCGACCCCTTCGTGGCGAGCGCCACACGCGCCCCGGCCCGCTCCGCGGAGACCGCCGCAGCGAGCCCCGAGGCCCCGCTCCCGACCACGAGCACGTCGACGGAGATCGTCTCGGGCACGCGTGGACTATACCAGCATTCAGCTAATCCTATGCATTTGGGACGCTTATCCTCGGCTGGCGCTCGACTGGCGCACGACGGTCATCGTCGCGTGCTTCGACGCCGTCCCGTCGCCCCGCTTCGTGCAGGCCACGCCGAGTGACTGCTCCGGGGCTCGCACGAGCAGCTCGGACGTCCCCGGCTCGAGCAGCTCGGCCCCGCCGCCGTTCGACCCGCCGTCGAGGTGGTACTCGAGCCAGATCTCGCCGTCGCCGCGGTTCCGAGCCCTGATCCGCACGCCGTCCGCCTGCGCGTGCACCGTCGGCGTGGAGACGAAGGTGTCCTCGCCCTCGCAGCGCACCTCGGCGACCCCGCTCGGCCCGCCGCGCGCGTCTGCGACGACGACGCGAGGGTCGGCAAGCCCCGTTCCGACGACGATCCCCCAGGCGGTCATCGCGACCGCCGCGGCCACAACGAGCCTGGTCGCCGCGCGACCTGCGCGCGGCTCCTCGGGGTGATGCGCCGACTGCCGCCACTCGGCCATTGCGCCGGCGAGCTCGACGGCGGCGAGGCAGACGAGCATGACTACGAGGCCGAGGGCCGGGAGCCCGACGTACACGGCACGCCTGACCTCGCGCAGTGACTCGTCGCCGAGCCCCGCGACGACACCGTAGACGAGCGCGTAGGCGAGCGCGGCCACGCTCGCCGCCGCGACCCGGCGCCCGCGCGGCGGCGTGCGGAAGACGAGCGCGTAGGCCGGAAGGAAGAGAAGCGGGCCCAGCGCCAGGAGCCCCCAGCCGCCGAACGGGTCGGGATGGACGGCGACGACGAGCGCCGCGCCGCCGACCAAGACCACGGCCGGCGCCCACTCGATCCAGCGCGGTCCCCTCGACGAGCGCCCCACCGTCTCAGCGTACGGCCGCCGGGGCGACAGGCAACCCGCCGCCGCTACTCCGCCGTCGGCGCAGGGCGTCCGCGGATGCCTGCGAGGACGTCGGAGCGCTCCGTGTCCCGCATCCCGGGCAGGAAGAGGAACGCGAGCGTCGCGAGGCCGACGAGGACGCCGCCTCCGACGAGGGTCGCCTCGGCGCCGAGCCCGGCCGCGAGCGGGCCGGTCAGGGCGAAGGAGACGGGGACGAGGCTCGTGGAGACGAACCAGTCGAGGCTCGTCACACGGCCGAGGAGCTCCGTGGGCACGAGGGCGTGCATGAGCGTCCCCCAGATGACGAGCCCGGCGGTGAAGAGCCCGCCCTGGACGAAGCTGACGGCCATCGCCTGCCAGAGCGTCGCCGCGAGCCCGAAGCCGGCGACGAGGAAGCCTCCGGCGACCCACGTGAGGTACATGACGGTGACGTGCCGCCGCGGCAGCCCGTACTGGCCGAGCACCAGGGCGGCGACGATCGAGCCGACCCCGCCGAGCGCGAGCACGTAGCCGAAGTCGTCCGCGCCGCCGCCCATGTCGTTCCGGATGCGGTAGGGGACCAGCACCTCGACCGGTCCCCAGTAGGCGAGCAGCGTAAGGGCCGCCGCGAGCAGCGTCCCCCAGAGCCAGACGTGCGCCCGGACGAACGCGAGGCCCTCGCGGAGCTCCGCCAGCACGCTCGGCGCCCGCTCGGCGGCTCGTGCCAGCGGGCGGGGCGCCATCAGGCCGACTGCGACGGCGGAGACGAGGAACGACGCTCCGTCGACGACGAACGCAGCGCCGGCGCCGAACGACGCCACGAGCCAGCCGCCGAGCGCCGGCCCGACGAGCCGCATGGCGAACGGCCGGATGAACTGGTCGAGCGAGTTGGCCTCGAGGAGCAGCTCACGCGGGACGATCTGCGGGACGATGGCGCTGAAGGCGGGCCCGAAGAACGCCTCGCCGCTCCCGTACACCGCAGCGAGCGCGACGAGGTGCCAGAGCTCCAGATGGCCAGTCAGGGAGAGCGCCGCGATCGTGGCGACGGCGAGAGCCCGCACCACGTCGGCGGCGATCATGACGAGCCGCCGGTCGACCCGGTCGGAGACGACCCCGCCCGCGAGCAGGAAGACCGCGAGCGGGGCCGTCCACGCGAGGCCGACGACCGAGAGCGCCGTCGGGACGTTCGAGAGCTCGTAGACCTGCCAGGCGATCGCGACGATGAAGATGCCGTCGCCGAGCAGCGAGACCGTCGCCCCGGTCCAGAGCAGGGCGAAGTCCCTGATCCGCAGGGGCTGTGCAAGCGCCAGCCGCGCCAGGCGCGGCCGGGTCTCGAGCTCGGCTCCGGGCCGGAGGTCCACGGCTAGTAGGCGCTCCTCCGCATGGAGCGGGCGAAGCGGCGGCGCCGGCGGCGCTGCTCCGCCCGGGCGGCGGGGTCGGACTTGAGCTCGAGATGCCGGAGCTCCCGAAGCAGCTTCCGGTAGCTCTCCAGCCGCGCCGCGTCGAGGCGCCCCTCGGTGAGGGCGGCGAGGACCGCGCAGCCCGGCTCGCCCTCGTGAGCGCAATCGCGGAAGCGGCAGCCGGCCGCGAGCTCGGCGACGTCGGCGAACGTCCTGTCGACGCCGGCGTCGGCGTCCCAGAGGCCCAGCTCCCGCATCCCGGGCGTGTCGAGGACGAGCCCGCCGGCGGGCAGCGGAAGGAGCTCGCGGACGGTCGTCGTGTGCCGCCCCCTGGAGTCTCCGCTCCGCACGTCGCGGACGAACTGCCGCTCCTCGCCGAGCAGGCGGTTGACGAGCGACGACTTGCCCACGCCGGAAGAGCCGAGCAGCGCGACGGTGCGGCCGCCGGCCGCATACGCCGCGAGCTCGTCGACGCCGGTCCCGGCAACCGCGCTCACCGCGTGCACCGGGACGCCGAACGCGACGGCTCCCGCCTCCGCGACCGCCGCGTCCAGGTCGTCCGCGAGGTCGGCCTTGTTGAGGACGACGACCGGGTCGGCGCCGCTGTCCCACGCGGCGGCGAGGTAGCGCTCGAGACGGCGGGCGTTCAGGTCGCGACCGACGGCGGTGACGACGAGGACGACGTCGACGTTCGCCGCCACGACCTGCTCGGCGACGGCTGTCCCCGCCGCGCGGCGCAAGAACGCGCTCCGGCGGGGAAGGACGGCGTGGACGACCGCCGCCGCCGCGCCCGCTGGGTCGTGGGCGGCCACCCAGTCGCCGACGACCGGGAGGTCGGCGGCGCCGGCGGCCGCGTGCAGCAGGTGGCCGGCGGGCTCGGCCGGCCGCTCGCCGGCGGCGGTGTAGACGACGTAGGCGCCGCGGTGCTGGGCGCCGACGCGGGCGGGGACGCAGCCTCGAGCTGCGTGCGGCGCGATCTCATCGTCGCGGCTCGGGCTCCACCCGAGCGCGCTCAGGTCGTACGGCAAGACGGGACTCCTTTCCACGAGCAGCAGGGAACGACGCGGGTCCCCGCGTGACCGTCCGCCGCTCAGAGAGTCTCAGGTCGTGCCGGCGGGACCGCGCGGGGAGGGCGCTGGCGCACTCTCGACACTCATCTGCCCCTCCCTTCGTCGCGGAACCGGAACGCAGGAAGCGTACCGGAGCGGCCGCAGCCTGTCAGCCGCCCAGGCCGCCGAAGACGGCGAAGGGGTTCTGCGGCGTGACCTCCCACACCATCCCGCCCCCGGGCTCGACCTCGACCCGCGCGCCCTCGGGGACCTCGCCGCGCAGCCGCTCGGCCAGCGCCTCGGCCTCGTCGCGGTTCGCCGCGCCGGCGAGAACGAACGTGGATCGCCGGATCACCGGGACGCCCTCGGATTCGAGCCGGTCGGCGAGCGCCGCCGTCGCGTCGCGGTCGGGGAAGGAGACGCGCACCTCCCATTCGGCGTGGCCGTGCTCGCGGGACTCGGCCGCCTCGCGCGCCTGCTGACGCTCGTGCTCTGCCTGCAGCTCCTCGTCCGTCTCCGGGAGCGGCAGCGCCGCGTCCTTCCAGTCCTGCTCCACCGGGTGCCAGCGATGGAGCTCGACGCGCGCCGGCAGCCGCTCGGAGGACAGGTGGCTGCGGACGATGCCCTCGGCGTCGCGCGCGTCCGCCTCTGCGTCGGCGTAGAGGAAGACCCGCGGACCGTCGCGGCTGACGACGACGCGGCCGCCCAGCCGGTCGCGCTCGTCGGCCTCGAAGCGGAGCGCGCTCAGCCACTCGACGAGCTGCGTGCCGTCGCCCTCGTCGTCGAAGTCCACGGTCAGGCGCCAGTCGTCCGCCATCGGCCGCATTCTGCCCTATCGTGCCCGGCGGCCATGCACTGGCTTGCGAAGGCGGCGCTGCAGAAGGCCGTGAGCGCCCTCCCGCGGGCCGAGAGCGCCAACTACCTCCTTCAGCGGCATGTGTCGAGGACGCTCCCGTCCTCGGAGTCCGGCTTCCGGCGCAAGTTCAGGCGCGCCCTCGTGCACGTCGAGGCGTACGAGCGGCACGGGCCGGAGCGGCCGCTCGCGGAGGCCGTCTTCTACGAGTTCGGCGCCGGCTGGGACCTCGCCGTGCCGCTCTCCTTCTGGGCGCTCGGCGTCGATCGCCAGCTGCTCGTCGACCTCCGCCCGCACGTGCGGG
>JAICGP010000185.1 GCA_025923055.1 Thermoleophilia bacterium | reverse complement strand
CGAGCGCTGGGCGCGGGGCGAGCCGGAGCCTTCCACGCCCGAGCGGCGCCAGGCCGCGTTTCGCCGCGCGGCGGAGCGCGCCGAGACGGCGCTGGCCGGCCTCGACGGGCCGCTGGGCCGCTTCCTCCTCGAGCTGGAGCCACAGGGCGCGGAGGGCCGCTCGTGGTACGGCGAGCCGGGCGCGGGGGAGGTCCTCGAGTGGGACGCGGTGCTGAGGCGCGCCGGCGTCGTGGCGGCGCCGCATCGCGTCGCGCACGCGTACCTGGAGCTCGCCGTGCTCGTCCGTGCGCTCCAGGTGCTCGCCGACTCGGCGCGGATCGAGTCGGCACCCGACCGCGATTCGCTCTGGGCCGGTCTTTTCGACCTGCGCGAGAACCTGCTCGACGGTTGCCTCGACGACCTGCGCGCGCTTGCCGCCTAGCGTCTGCGTCGTCGGCTCGATCAACGTCGATCTCGTCACGACCTGTGAACACCTGCCGCGTCCGGGGGAGACGGTCACGGGCGGCGCCTTCCGCATCGTCCCCGGCGGGAAGGGCGCGAATCAGGCCGTAGCCGCGGCACGGCTCGGCGCAGAAGTGCGGATGATCGGAGCCGTCGGGCACGACTCCTTCGCCGAGCTCGCGCTAGCGGAGCTCGACAGGGCGACGGTCGATGTCGAGCGCGTCAAGCGCGTTGACGGACCGACAGGAGTCGCCACGATCCTCGTCGACGGGACCGGCGAGAACCAGATCGTTGTCTCGCCCGGCGCCAACGAAACGCTGGCATGGGAGGACGTCGACGGTGCGTCGGACGGTGACTACGACGCCCATATCTGCCAGCTCGAGATCCCGGACGACGCCATTGCGTCCACCGCCAACCGGGCTGAGCACTTCTTCTGCCTCAACGCCGCTCCGGCAAGACCCGTTCCGGTGGAAGTGCTGGGCCGGGCGGATCTCGTGGTCGTCAACCGCTACGAGCTCGACGCCCTCGCCGAGATGCCGCACCTCGTCGCGCTCACGCTCGGCGCCGAGGGCGCGGTGCTCCTCGAGGACGGGGAGGAGGTCGCGCGCGCCGTGCCGCCCGAGGTCGAGGCCGTCGACGGGACGGCGGCCGGCGACGCCTTCACCGCCTGCCTCGTGGTCTCGCTGCTCGAGGGTCGCGAGCGCGAGGAGGCGCTCCGGCGGGCCTGCGCCGCGGGCGCGCTCGCAGCCTCGCGGCCGGGCGCGCAGCCCTCGCTGCCCACGGCGGCGGAGGTGGACGGGATACTGCGCGCATGAGCGAGCCGATCCCGATCCTCCTCGACTGCGACCCCGGCCACGACGACGCGATCGCGCTCCTGCTCGCCCTCGCGAGCCCGGAGCTCGAGCTCCTCGGCGTCACGACGGTCGCGGGGAACCAGACGCTCGAGAAGACGACGGCGAACGCTCTCCGCGTGCTCGAGCTCGTCGGCCGCCCGGACGTCCCGGTCGCGGCCGGCGCCGACCGCCCCCTCGCGCGCGAGCTCGTGGTCGGCGCCTACGTGCACGGGGAGTCGGGGCTGGAGGGGCCGGCGCTCCCCGCCCCGGCGAGCCGGCCGGTGGCCCAGCACGCCGTCGACTTCCTCGCCGAGCGCATCCTCACGTCGGCTCGCCCCGTCACGCTCGTCCCCGTCGGCCCGCTCACGAACGTCGCGCTGCTCCTCGCGCGCCATCGCGAGGCAGCGGCCAACGTCGAGCGCATCGTGATCATGGGGGGCGCCATCGCCGAGGGGAACGTGACCCCCGCGGCCGAGTTCAACGTCTACGTCGACCCCGAGGCGGCGTGGCGCGTGTTCCGAAGCGGTGTACCGGTGACCATGATCGGCCTCGACGTCACGCACAAGGCGCTCATGATGCCGGCGCACGTGGAGCGCCTGCGCGCCTCCGGCGCCGTGGGGCGGTTCGTCGCCGAGCTGCACGACTACTTCGTCCGCTTCCACCGGGAGACCTACGGCTTCGAGGGAGCCCCGATCCACGACGCCGTCGCGGTCGCGCAGGTCCTCCGGCCGGGGCTCGTCGAGACGGTGCACCGGCACGTCGACGTCGACCGCGAGTCGGAGCTCTGCCGCGGGCGGACCGTCGTCGACCTCTGGCGCCGGACGGGCAAGGAGCCGAACGCCGACGTCGGCACCGACATCGACGCGCCGGCCTTCCTCGAGCTCCTCTGCGAGCGCATCGAGTCGCTCGAGCCGGCCAAGTAACAGCCTGTCACTTGGAAAAGCGGGATCCGGTGACGCGACGCCACCGCGACGACTCAGCATCGCGGCCTGTGCGGGAAGCGGTGGAACCGAGGCGGAACGTAGTACATGAGCCAGTAGCCCCAGCGCGTCGTCCGGCACCAGCAGTCCTCCGCGCAGTTGCACTCCCAGCCGAATGGGTTGCGGAGCCTCGCGTGCTCCCCGCCTCATGGCCGATCGGGGATACGCTATCCGAGCAGGCGACCCACCAAGTAGCAGCCTGTTACTTGGAGTCGACGAACGCGCCCGGCGCGAGCAGGAGCGGGGGCGCGGCCCGCGAACTCGGTCGTCATGGCGCGGAAGAAGCGTCCAGCTCGCCTTCGCCCGAAGTCGCCCTCGCGCGTCCGCAAGTCGACGCGCAAGCGGCGGCAGCGCGGGCACGCGAACCACGAGCTGCTCGGGCTCGGGCTGCTCTGCGCCGGTCTCTTCCTCGCGTTCGTCACCTGGCTCGAGGGAAACGGCGGCCTCGTCGGCACGACGATCGCCGACTGGCTCGACTCGCTGCTCGGCACGGCTCGGATCGGCGTGCCGCTCGTGCTGGTCGCCCTCGGCGCGCTCATGGTCGCCCGAGCCTCCCTCGTCGACGTGAAGCCCTTCCGAACGGGGCTCGTGCTCCTCTGCGGCGGCGCCATGATGCTGCTGGGGGAGGAGCGCGGCGGCGCCCTCGGGGAGGCGCTCGACGCCGTCTTCGGGCGCCTGCTCGGCGGCACGGGCATGTTCATCCTCGGCCTCTTCCTCTGCTGGGCGGGCGCGCTCCTGCTCACCGGAGCCTCCCTGGGCGCGCTCCTGCGCCGCTCGGCCCGCGTGGCGCGCGACACGGCCGCCGCGGCACGCCGCACGGTCGAGGCCGTCCGCATCCCGCCGAGCGAGCCGGCGCCCGCGGGCGCCGGAGCCGGCGGCTACGCGCCGCAGCGCCCGCCGGTGGACGGCGAGCAGGCGTACCCGGACGTCGTCGGGGACGCACCCCCGCAGCAGCCCGTCCTCGTCGAGCAGCTCCACCGCGACCCGCCCGCCGCGCCCGAGGAGCCCAAGCCGACCGAGCCGGCGCCGCTCTTCGACCCGCCGACGAGCGAGCACGCGGGCTACCGCCTGCCGGACCCCGCCGTCCTCAAGCGCTCGCGGCCCCACGAGGGGCAGCCCGCGAAGGCGGCGGAGCGGACCGCGGAGGCGCTCCTCCAGGCCCTCGCCAACTTCGGCATCGACGCGACGCTCGTCGGCCAGGTCGTCGGCCCGCGGGTGACCCGCTACGAGCTCCAGCTCGCGCCGGGGACAAAGGTGGGCAAGGTCGCCTCGCTCAAGGACGACCTCGCCTACGCGCTCGCGACGACCGAGCTCCGCATCCTCGCGCCCATCCCGGGCAAGCAAGCCGTGGGCGTCGAGGTTCCGAACCTCGCCCCGAACATCGTGACGCTCGGCGACATCTTCGACGAGCTCCCCGCCGCAGCCAGCCCGCTCTCGGTCTGGCTCGGCAAGGACATCTCGGGCGCCTCGGTCCACGCCGACCTCGCGCGCATGCCGCACATCCTCATCGCCGGGACGACGGGCTCGGGGAAGTCGGGTTGCATCAACACGATGCTCTGCTCGATCCTCCTGCGCGCCACGCCGGACGACGTCCGCATGATCCTCGTCGACCCGAAGCGCGTCGAGCTCGGCCTCTACGAGTCCATCCCGCACCTCCTGACCCCCGTCGTCTCGTCCCCCAAGACCGCCTCCGCGGTGCTCACGAACGTCCTCGCCGAGATGGAGCGACGCTACGAGCGCATGAGCCTGGCACGCGCCCGCAACCTGGCCGAGCTCAACAGGGCCCTCCGCAAGCGCGGCGAGCAGGCGCTGCCCCATCTGCTCGTCGTCATCGACGAGCTCGCCGACCTGATGATGGTCTCGCCGCAGGAGGTCGAGGACGCCGTCATCCGCCTCGCGCAGAAGTCCCGCGCGGTCGGCATCCACCTCGTCCTCGCCACGCAGCGGCCGTCGGTGGACGTCATCACGGGCATGATCAAGGCGAACGTCCCCTCCCGGATCGCGTTCGCCGTCTCGAGCCAGACGGACAGCCGCGTCATCCTCGACAGCTCCGGGGCCGAGAGCCTGCTCGGGCAGGGCGACATGCTCTTCAAGCCGCTCGGGACCTCGCGGCTCCAGCGCGTCCAGGGGGCCTACGTGAGCGAGGAGGAGATCGCGCTCGTCGTGGAGCAATGCCGCAGCCAGCGCGAGCAGGAGCTCGACGAGTCGCTGCTCGAGGCACGCGAGCCCGCCCACGGCGGGGAGGAGGGGGACGAGGACTTCGACCCGGACGAGGACCCGCTCCTCGACCGCGCGATCGAGATCGTCGTCCAGACGCAGACCGCGTCCGTCTCGCTCATCCAGCGCCGGCTGCGCGTGGGCTACACCCGCGCGGGCCGGCTGATCGACATGCTGGAACGGCGCGGGATCATCTCCGGCTACGAGGGCTCGAAGCCCCGCCGCGTGCTCGTCGGCGAGGCCGACCTCGAGCGCGTGCTCGCCGACATCGTCACCTGACGGACGCGGCGCGACGGTTCCCCACTAACGACGCCGTCCGCCGACCGTCCTAGAAATGGAATCGTCAGGAGTTTACGATCCTGCGATTCCACTCGACGGCATGGGCGAAAAGGGAGGTTCCGTGAACGTAAAGCAAAAGCTGCCGTGGCTGCTGCTGCTGCTCGTCACGTTCCTCCTCGCCGCCGTCGCGGCCGGCGGCGGCGGCGACGACGACGAGGACGACGAGGCGGGCGGAGGCGACACAGCCGCAGCCGAGACAGGTACAGAGGAGGGCGCCCCCGGTGAAGGGATGCGCGTCGGCCTCGTGACCGACATCGGCGGCCTCAACGACCGCGGCTTCAACTCGCTGGCCAACCAGGGCCTCGAGCGTGCGGCCGAGGAGCTCGGCGTGGAGATCCGCGTCCTCGAGTCGCAGTCCGACGCCGACTACATCCCCAACCT
>JAICGP010000184.1 GCA_025923055.1 Thermoleophilia bacterium | reverse complement strand
CGCTACGGCCACGCTCTCACGCTCCTCCTGCTCAGGATCGACGCCGCCTCGGCCGACGGCCTCCTGCGCTGGGCGGCGGAGCGCCTCGCCGTCTCGGTGCGGGCGCCGGACGCCGTCTTCCACGTGGGCGGCGGCCGCTTCGCCGCCCTCCTGCCCGAGGCCTCGCGCGCGGACGCCGAGCGGCTCGCCGCGAGGCTCGAGCCCGCTCTCGCGGCGACCCTCGCGCGCGGCGTCCGAGCACAGGTGTGGACCGCGCTCGCGGAGCTCGGCGACGCCGACGACGCCGTCTCGCTGGTCGAGCGCGCGGAGGAAGAGCTTGCCAGGAACGAGCCTCGCCCCGGGACGACGGAGCCGCGCCGAACGGCCGTTGATCGCGGTCCCTGACCGGAGTACGTTTGCGGCCTGTGGCGACAATCCTAGAGCTTGCGGCACACGCGGAGGTCTCCGCGGAAACCGTCCTGCGCGTCGTCAACGGAGAGCCCGTCAACGAGGAGGCCGAGCGGCGCGTCCGCGACGCGATCGCGGAGCTCGGGCCGCCGCCCTACCCGCGCGCGCCGGAGGTCCTCCCGGCGCTCGCCGAGCACGGCCACGAGCTCGGAGAGGCGCTCGCCGGCGGTGTCGAGACCGCCGTCCACGACGTCCTCCGCGTGGAGGTGCGTCCCGTTGCCCAGCAGGTCGCCGAGCTCGGCGCCCTCTTCCAGCGCCTGCTGGAGCGGCTCGAGACGGTGGGCGAGGACGTCGAGCGCGAGCGGCGCGACCGCCTCGAGGACGTCGCGCTCCTCACGGAGCTCGTCACCTCCGGCTGGCGCTCCGTCGACCGGCGCCTCGCGCGCCTGGAGAACGTCGTCGCCCGCATCGAGGAGGGCCGGAAGGAGCGCCGCGGAACGGGCCTCCCCCGCCTCGACGACGCAGCCGGCGCCGTCCCGGGCGAGTAACGGACACGCTCGACGCCGGGAGCGGCGCGGGCGGCGTGCCGGGCACGCGACGCCGCCCGCCCACCTCCTACCGCTGTACTCCGGCGACGGCGTAGACCCGGTCTCCGCTCGCGGCGGAGACGAGCAGGTCGGGGATGCCGTCCCCGTCGAGATCGCCGAGCCCGACGGCGTCGAAGCCGAGGTTCTCGAACGCGGTCGTGCTCGTGAGCCGGCGCAGGAGCGAGCCGTCCGCTCCGGAGAAGATCTCCACCTTGCCGGCCTGCGGCGCACCGTCGCTCGAGGTGTAGGAGCCGACGGCCAGGTCGACGAGCCCGTCGCCGTCGACGTCGCCCGCCTCGCGTCCCGGGCCCAGGCCCTCGCCGGCTGCCGAGCCGATCCACTCGTGGAGCTCCGAGCCGTCGGCGCCCGAGTGGACGACGGCGCGGCCGGTGCCGGGGCCGAGCGAGGAGTCGGCGTAGTCGGCCGCGTAGACGTCGCCGGTGCCGTCGCCGTTCACGTCGCCGACGCCCGCGACGAAGAACGAGCCCAGCTCGACGCCGCTCGGCGGCGCGGGGATCGTGAAGAGCGGCCTGCCGTTCCGGCCGGAGAAGACGTACGCCGCCCCGCCCTGGGCCGGCCCCGCGTTCTGCGCGCCGACGATCAGCTCCGGACGGCGGTCGCCGTTCAGGTCGGCGCTCCAGTCGGTCGCCGAGCCGAAGAGGTCGCCGGCGTCGCCCGCGCCGAGCTTGCGGATCAGCTTGTACGTGCGCCCCGAGAAGACGTACGCACGGCCGGAGTCCGGACCGCCCGCGTCGCTGAAGGGCGCGCCGACGAGGACGTCGGCGCGGCCGTCCCGGTTCACGTCGCCCGCACCGGCGACCGCGGCTCCGAAGAAGTCTCCCGGCCGCCCGCGCGAGAACGCGTGGAGGAGCTGCCCGGTCGCGCCCGAGTAGAGGTACGCACGCCCGGGCCCGACGCCGGGAGCCCCGCTCACGATGTCGGCGACGCCGTCGCCGTCGGTGTCGCCCGCGTCGGCGATCGCGTAGCCCTGCTGGTCGTCCGGGGCCCCGTCGAGGCGGTAGAGAAGCGAGCCGGTCCGCCCGGAGTGGACCCAGGTCGTCCCCGTCGCCGTGAACGGCTCCCCGACGAGCGCCTCCTTCGCGCCGTCCCCGTCCACGTCGGCGAGCTCGCTGATCGCCCACCCGTAGAACGCGCCGGCCCCCGGCGATTCGCCGGAGAGCGTCCAGAGCACCCTCGCCGGCTCCACGAACCGCTCGTCCTCCGCGTTCGCTGCCGCGCCGGGAGCGAGCGCGGCGACCGCCGCGACGGCTCCGGCGGGCAGCCATGCCTTCCAGCGCATGGGCTCCCCTTCCGTTTTCCGGCGACGCTAGGAGGCGGCGGCGAGCGGCGCTTCCAGGATCCTGCTCAGTTCGGCCGCCCCTCCCGCGCGGCCCGCGCGGCGCACGGAGGAGGGCGTCCGCCCGAAGGCCCTGCGAAAGCTGTCCGTGAAGTGGCTATGGCTCGAATAGCCGAGTCGGCGGGCGAGGAAGCTCAGGTCGACGTCGGCCTCGAAGAGTCCGTCGAGCGCCGAGCGCAGCCGGAGCTGGTTCCGGTAGCCGTGGATCGTGAAGCCGGTACGGGCGCGGAAGACGCGCGCCAGGTGAAAGGGCGAGCTGTGCACCGAGCGGGCGATCTCGCCGAGCGTCAGGCGGTCGCCCAGCCGGCCCGCGACGAGCTCCTTCGTCGCCTCGACCAGGTCTGCGTGGCAGCCGTCCGTCGCGGCGCGGCGCCTCGGCGCCGCCGTCCCGGCGAGCCGCAGCCCGACCGTGAGGGCCTCGCGGAGGAGCCGGCAGAGCGTCTCCTCGACGGGCAGGCCGTCGCCGGCCGACGGGGCGACACGCACGACGAGGCGGTGCAGGAGGTAGGTCCGGGGCTCGACCGGCCCGTGGCTGACCGGGAAGCGGAAGCTCCCGCCCTCTCCGCCCGCCGCCTCGGCCAGCCGCCGCTCCTCGACGAGGAGGAAGGCGCAGTGGTCGCCGCGCGGGTGCAGGAGCCTGCGGCGGTAGGGCTGGTCGGGGTTGTAGAACATGACGTGGTTGGGCGTCGCCACCACGGGCCGGCCCGCGTGCTCGATCACGACGCTGGTGCCCGGGAAGACGACGAAGTGCCCCTCCTCGGCGCAGTTCTCGCGCGACCAGCGCGGGTCGTCGGGCCAGCAGTGGAACTCGCCGAGCGCGAGCCCGTCAGCCGCGAAGAGGAGCCGGACCGCAGGATCGCCGTCCATCTGCCTCCTTGGACGACCGCGGCGGCCGAAGGTTCGCGGGGCCGCGCGCCCGGCGCCCGCTAAGCTGGCGCGGATGAGCGTCGACCGGCTGCAGGACGAGGCGGGCGCCGAGCGGGAGCGGCACGAGGGAGTCCTCCGCTACTACACGCTGGCGAAGCGCGCCGAGTGGCAGACGGCCGACCTCCCGTGGAACGACGTGCCGCCGATCCCCGAGACGCGCGGCTCGGCGCAGAAGCGGGCGCGCCGGACCGACATCTGGCGCTCCGTGATCACCCAGCAGTACCAGGCTGACATCCTCGCCGTGAAGATGGCGGCGCAGCTCCTCAACCTCGCGCCGCACCACGAGGCGAAGATGTACTACACGACGATGGTGCAGGACGAGGCCCGCCACGTCGAGGCATGGCTGAAGCTCCTCGACGAGGTCGGCGGCACGGCCGAGCGGGACCCGCACCTCGACGAGCTCGCGCGCATGTTCCTCGACGACCTCGAGCTGCTCGAGGAGAAGGTCTTCCTCATGCAGGTCTTCTTCGAGCGGCTCATCATCCCGCGCTTCCGCCTCATCGCGCGCTCCTCGCGCGGGACGGTGCTCGAGGACCTCTGCAACCGCCTCACGATCGACGACGGCATCCACCACGGCGCGGGGATGGCGTACGAGCGAGTCCTCCTCGAGACCGCGCCGCCGCAGACGAAGCGGAAGCTCGTGGACGCGGCGAACCGGATGCTGCCCATCTTCGTCGAGCACGCCCTCTGGCGGCCGCCGGCGCGCGCGTGGATCGGGCGCGCCATGCACGAGCGCGACGTCCAGCGGCTCCGCGAGGACCTCGACGACGGGGTGCGACTGGCGAACTCGCTGGGGCTGGACGTCAGCGACGTCCAGCTCCCGTACTAGGCACCCGTTACACCTCGACGCCGTACGCCTCGGTGAAGGCAGCCTGCGCGTAGGCGAGCGAGGCGTAGGCGAAGCCCTTGTCGCCCCAGCCCGTGCCCCAGCTGTTGCGGACGATGAACGAGCCGGGCCGGTAGCCGACGAGGGCGACCGCATGGCCGCCGCGGGCCGTCTCCGGGAGGTACTCCTCGAGCTCGCCGTCCGTGTCCGGCGCGAGGTCCCAGGTGTCGTCGACGTTCAGGCGGGTGAGGATCGGGCCCTTCGTGGCGAGCCAGGTGCGCCAGTTCGTGAGATTCCTGCCCAGGTTGAAGTACGCGAGGATCTTGCGCTGGGCGGCGATCGCGTAGAACGTGGTCGCCCGCCCCGGGTAGAGCTTCCCGGAGCGGAACGAGAGCGTCGTGTCGCGGACGACGCCGTACTTGCGGGCCACGTCGAGCGCCGCTTTCAGGCTCGTCCCCTCGGTCTCGATGAAGGCCGTCGGGCGCGTGATGAACTGGTCCGTCTCCTTCGAGGCCATCCAGATGAAGCGGGGCGAGAGCATCGTCGTCTGCCCGAGCCGGCCGGCCTTGACGAAGTGCCAGCGGAGCACGGAGTCGGCCGTCGCCCAGCCGACGCAGGACCCGGTCGTCCCCTGGTCGGCGATCTTCCACCAGTCGGCGCGCAGGTCCTTCGAGGAGGGGACAGGAGGAGCGGCGGCGACGAGATCGGCGTCGGCCGCCACCTCGAAGGTCCAGTCCTGCTCGGTCCTCTGCGACGGCCGGACGTTCAGGATCCGCTTCGGCTGCCGCTTCCGCTTTTTCGCGCGTCGCTTCCTCGGTGCCTGGCGTGGCCTGGCCATGGGCGCCTCCTCCCTCGCTGACGACGGAAGCGTCGAGTCTAGAGCCTCTCCGGCGCCGGGACGTTTGACCGCCGCGCCTCCGGGAAACTAGGGTCTGCGCATGGACGGACTGTACGACCGGCTGATCGAGCTGTGCGAGCGGCTCAGCGCGGGCACTCAAACCGGCCAGGTGGCCTGGGCCGCAGAGGAGGCGACGTCCTTCTCGTGGTCCGGCTCGAGCGGCGCGGTGAACGTCCGCAGCCTCGACGAGGACGGTGAGGAGCCCTTCGAGCTCGCGGTCTTCGCGGCGGG
>JAICGP010000183.1 GCA_025923055.1 Thermoleophilia bacterium | reverse complement strand
GCGCAGGCGGAAGGCCTCCGCGAAGGCGAGGTAGCGCCGCTCGTCCTCCGAGAGCGCGTCCTCGCCGACGACCTCCGCCAGGTCGGCGAACCGCCGCGCGCCCGCGAGCGCCGCGTAGAGCTGGGCGGCCACCACGAGGTGGTCGTCGCGTGTCCGCCCCGGGCCGGCGCCCCGCCGCATCAGCCGCGAGAGCGAGGCGAGCGGGTCGAACGGCGGGTAGATCCCGCGCACGTGCAGCTCCTCGCTGAGGACGAGCTGCCCCTCGGTGATGTAGCCGGTCAGGTCGGGGACCGGGTGCGTGATGTCCCCGCCCGGCATCGTGAGCACGGGCAGCTGTGTGACGGAGCCGCCGCGGCCCTGGACGCGGCCGGCGCGCTCGTAGAGCGAGGCGAGGTCGCTGTAGAGGTAGCCCGGGTAGCCGCGCCTGCTCGGCACCTCCCCGCGGGCGGCCGAGATCTCGCGCACCGCCTCGCAGTAGCTCGTCAGGTCGGCCATGACGACGAGGACGTGCCGCCCGACGTCGAAGGCGAGGTGCTCGGCGACGGTCAGCGCGATGCGCGGCGCCGCGATCCGCTCGACGAGCGGGTCGTCCGCCGCGTTCAGGATCAGCACGAGCTCGCCGGAGGCGGTTCGCTCCTCGAGGGCGCGGCGCACCATCGCCGCGTCCGCGTGCGTGATGCCCATCGCGGCGAAGACCACCGCGAAGGGCTCGTCTCCGCTCCGGGCCTGCGCGGCGACCTGAGCGGCCAGCTCCAGGTGGGGCAAGCCGCCGACGGAGAAGATCGGGAGCTTCTGGCCGCGGACGAGCGTGGCGAGCCCGTCGATCGCGGACACGCCCGTGTGGATCGCATCGCTGGGCGCGACGCGGCTCGCCGGGTTGATCGGCCGCCCGCCGACGTCGCGCACGTCGGCGCCGACGACCGGCGGGCCGCCGTCGACGGGCTCGCCGAGGCCGTTGCAGACGCGTCCGAGCCACGCCTCCCCCACCGGCGCCCGGAGCAGCTCTCCGGCGAACGTGACAAGCGTGTCGTCGAGCCCGAGGCCGCCGGTCCCCTCGAAGACCTGGAGGACCGCGACATCGCCGCGCACCTCGAGGACGACGCCGTGGCGGGGCGGGCCGGAGTCGGTGCGGATCTCCGCGACCTCGTCCCAGCCGACGCCCTCGACGCCCTCGACGAGGACGAGCGGGCCACGGATCGAGGCCAGCGACGAGTAGCGGATCCTGGCCGCGGACCTCACTCGAGCTCCTCCAGACCCGCGAGGACGCGCTCGCGGATGCCGTCCACCTCGCCAGCGCCGTCCACGGGCGTCGCGTCGCGGGCGTGCACGACGTCCGAGAGGTCGGCCGCCTCGATCCGCTCGATCGCGACCCCCCGCTCGTGCAGGCGACGGCAGCGGTCGTGAACGGCGAGGACGAGGGCGAGGAGCGCGGACTGCTTCTCGGGCGGGGAGTACGAGTCGGTCGGGCTGAGCGCGCTCTGCTGCAGCACTCCCGCGCGGAGCAGCCGGGCCGCGAGCAGGACGAGCCGCTCGGAGGCGGGGAGCGAGGCGGCGCCGACGAGCTGGGCGACTGCTTCGAGCCGGTCGGCCTCCGCGAGGAGACTCAGAGCGCGTTCGCGCCGCTCCTGCCAGCCGCTGTCCCGCTGCAGGAAGTGCCACTCGGCGATCACCTCGGCGTCCCGCGACCACGACTGCCGCCAGCTCACCGCGGGATAGTGGCGCGCGTAGGCGAGGTCGCGGTCGAGCGACCAGCTGCAGCGGACGAAGCGGCGCGTGTGCGCGCTCACCGGCTCGGACATGTCTCCGCCGGGCGGCGAGACGGCGCCCAGGATCGTCACGGACCCCTCGCCGCCGCCGAGCGTCTCCACGGCCGCCGCCCGCTCGTAGAACGACGCGAGCTCGGAGGCGAGCCCCGCGGGGTAGCCCTCCTCCGCCGGGAGCTGGCCGGTGCGGCTGGCAACCTCGCGCAACGCCTCGGCCCAGCGCGAGGTCGAGTCGGCGATCAGCACGACGTCGTAGCCCATGTCGCGGAAGTACTCCGCCACGGTGACGCCGGTGTGGATGCTCGCCTCGCGGGCGAGCACGGGCATGTTCGAGGTGTTCGCGACGAGCACCGTGCGCCCGAGGAGCGACTCTCCCGTCACGGGGTCCTCGAGCTCGCTCAGCTCGACGAGGACGTCGGCCATCTCGTTCCCGCGCTCGCCGCAGCCCACGTAGACGATGACGTCCGCGTCGCACCACTTGGCGATCTGCTGGAGGAGCACCGTCTTGCCCGTGCCGAAGCCTCCGGGGACAGCGCCGGAGCTCCCGCGGCCGATCGGATAGAAGAGATCGAGGACGCGTTGGCCGGTGACCAGTGGGGCCGTCACCGGCAGCCGCCGCACGAACGGTCGCGGCCGCCGGACGGGCCAGCGCTGGGCAAGGGAGACCTCCGCGCCGCCCACGACCGCGATCGTGTCGTCCACCCCATACTCGCCCCTCTCGGCCAGCCACTCGAGCCGACCAGCCGTCCCCGGTGGCACGAGCACGCGGTGCTCGAGCGCCCGCGTCTCCGCGACGGTGCCGAGGACGGCCCCGGGCGCCACGTCCCCGCCCGCGGCGGTGCCGGGCTCGAACGGGACACGGCGGTCCCGCGGGAGCGTGGCGGGCCGCGCTCCCGGGGCAAGGAAGTCCTCGGCCCCGTGCAGGCGGCGCAGCATCCCGTCGAAGACGCCGCCGAGGAGGCCCGGGCCGAGCTCCGCGGCGAGCGGCTCGCCGCGCGGGCGCACGCGCGCCCCGGGGCCGAGGCCGCCGGTGTACTCGTAGACCTGCACGGTGGCGACGCCTCCCTCGAGGGCGACCACCTCCCCGGGCAGGCGCTCGCTCCCGACCTCCACGAGCTCGAGCATCGTCGCACCGTCCATGCCCGTCGCCTCGACCACGGGGCCGTTCACGCGCACGACGGTTCCCTCGCTCAGCGCCATAGCTCCGCCACACGCGGACCAAGCGCCTCGATGCAGCCGTCGGCGAGCGCCGGCAGGGTGAGGTCGACGCTCCGCGCGCCCGCGCTGGCGCGGACGCCGCCCAGGCCGTCCGGGTCGACCTCCAGCGCCGCCGCGTCGCCAAGCGCAGTACGGGCTGCCGCCGACAGGTCGGCGAGCAGCGCGCCGTACGCCTCGTCGGCGCGCAACGCGAGGACGGCCTCGTGGGCGCGGAGCCGGAACTCGTCGTAGGCGGCGTGCTGGGCCTCGAGCACGCGCCTGCGCGCCTCCCTGCGCGCCGAGGCGCGCAGGCGGCCGGCCTCGAGCTCTCCGGCCGCCGCTCCTTCTCTCCGCGCCCGCTCGAGCGCCTCCGCGGTCTCCTCACGGAGGCGCTCCACGTCGGCGGCGCCACGAGCCTCGGCGTCGGCGAGCGCCGCCTCAGCCTCGGCGTGGGCGCGCTCGAGCACGAGCCTGCCGAGGGGCTCGACGTTCACGCCGGAACCACCGCCCAGAGCAGGTCGTCGGCCTCGGCGAGCCGGGAGGAGAGGGCCGCCTCGGCGGCCCGGGTCAGGAGAAGGAGGCCGACGCCCCCGTCGAGCGTGGTCCACGCGCGGACGGCGCCGGTGGCGTCTTCCGCCGGCAGGACCTCGACGCCCGCGAGCGCGTAGCCCGCCAGCGCGGAGGCCTCGCCGATCGCGGCCACCCGTCTCACGCCGAGCCGATCAGGATGATGGCGATGACGAGCCCGTAGATCGCGATTCCCTCCGCGAGCCCGACGATCACCATCGCGCGGCCGAAGATCTCCGGCTTCTCGCTGATCGCAGCGAGCGCGGCCGCGCCCGTGTAGGCGACGGCGATCGCCGCTCCGATCGCGGAGCCTGCGACCGCGATCGCGGCCCCGAGCCACGCGGCCCAGATCGCCTCGTCTCGCGCGGTCGTCTCGGCGGCCTGCGCCTGCGCCGGGTCGACGGCGCCCAGCAGGAGCACGGCGATAACGACGAGCGCGCCGAGCGCGACGGCGACGTTCAGCGCCACGAGGCGCCGGAAGCCGCGGCGGGGCGCGCGCCTGACGCCTGCGACGACGGCGAGGGTGACGACGGCGACGACGGGCGCCGTCCACATCACGGTCTCCATGGTGCCTCCTTAGGGGTGTCGAGCGGGATGTGCCAGGGCGAGAACGTCCTCCCCTCGCCGGCGAAGATCCGCGAGAAGAGCTCGTAGTACTCGAGCCGCAACGCCTGCACGCCGGCAACGAGCGCCTCGAGCGCGAAGGTGAGCGCGTTCCCGAGCACGAAGACGAGGACGGCGAGCACCGACGCGGCGGCCTCGCCCCAGAGGGCCACAGTCGCGTCCCAGACGACGGCGGCGAGCGCGGCGTGCATGAGGCCGAACGCGGCCAGGCGGGTGAACGAGATCACGTTCGCGACGACGCGGACGCCGGCATCCACGATCTCGACCGTCGCCTGCGTGACCGCGGTCGCGCCCCGTCCCGCCTCGGCGTGGAACCCGGCGCCCAGGAGGACCGCGCCGCCGAGTGCGAGCGCGGCGGCGAGCAGGCCGAGCGGCACCGAGTCGCGGTGCCAGCCGGCCGCGGCGACTGCGAGGCCGAGAAAGAGGAGGAAGCCCGCGATCCCGGAGGGCGCGACGAGCGCCGCCAGACGTCCCTCCTCGCGCCACCGGTTGACGATCCCGATCGCGTAGCTCCCGGCGAGGAGGACGGCGCCAACGCCGATCGCCGCGAGGAGGAGCGCCTCCGGGCTCTCGGTCGGCTCGAGCCAGAGCGCCGGAACGAGCCCCGTCGGCCCGAACGCCTCGCCGTAGAGCACGCCGAAGAACGCGGCTGCGAGGCCGCCGGCGACGGCGAAGGGCGCGAGCCGGCGCAGCGGGGCGAAGCGGCCCGTTCGCGCCCGCAGGAGAAGCGCGCCCAGGAGCGCCAGCACGAGTCCGTGACCCACGTCGCCGAACATCATCCCGAACATCACGACGAACGCGACCGCGGCGAAGGGCGTCGGGTCGATGTCGCCGTAGCGCGGTGCCCCGTACGTGTCGACCAGAGGACGGAACGGACGCGCGCCGCGCAGGTCGTGGAGCAGCGTCGGCGGCTCCTCCCAGGAGGGCCGCGGGAGCTCCACGACGGCCGCGCCGGCCTCGGCGAGCCGTGCGGTCACGCGCTCGACCTCGTCCGCGGGCGTCCAGCCGACCAAGGCCGCGTAGCGCCCGTGCCGGACGGCGGCGGCGGCCCGCCGTGCGAGCTCG
>JAICGP010000182.1 GCA_025923055.1 Thermoleophilia bacterium | reverse complement strand
GCGGACATGCCCGTCGTCATCTCGCTCCTGAACGCCTTCACGGGTCTGGCGGCAGCGTCCGCGGGCTTCGTGCTCGAGAACACGGCGCTGATCATCGGCGGAACGCTCGTCGGCGCCTCGGGGACGCTCCTCACCGTCCTCATGGGCCGCGCCATGAACCGCTCGCTCGCGAACGTCCTCTTCGGGGCGTTCGGCGCGCCCGCCGCCGTCGGCGCCGCCGAGGCGGCGTCCGCCGACGGCAAGAGCTACCGCGAGGTGGACGCGGAGGACTGCGCAGTCATGCTCGCCTACGCGAGCCGGGTCGTCATCGTCCCCGGCTACGGCCTCGCCGTCGCGCAGGCGCAGCACAACGTGCGCGAGCTCGCCGACCTGCTCGAGCGCCGCGGCGTCCAGGTGACCTACGGGATCCACCCCGTCGCCGGACGCATGCCAGGCCACATGAACGTCCTCCTCGCCGAGGCGAACGTCCCCTACCCGCAGCTTCGCGACATGGAGGCGGTGAACCCCGACTTCCCGCGCACCGACGTCGCGCTCGTGATCGGCGCGAACGACGTCACCAATCCAGCCGCCCGCGACAACCCCGAGAGCCCCCTCTACGGGATGCCGATCCTGAACGTCGACCAGGCCGCCAACGTCGTCGTCCTCAAGCGCAGCATGAGCCCCGGCTTCGCCGGGATCGACAACGACCTCTTCTACCGGCCGAACACGGCGATGCTCTTCGGCGACGCGAAGAGCTCGGTCGAGCGCCTCGTCGCCGCGGTGAAGGCTGCCTAGACGGGTTCGAGCGCACGGCGCGGCTCGGGCGCCAGCTCGAACCGGATCTCGTCGCCGGGACGCACCTCGCCGCCCGCGAGGACGACGGCCATGACGCCGGCCTTGCGGACGAGCGCGCCGTACTCGTCCCGGGCGAGCGTCGCCGCCATCAGCCCCGGCCGGAGCTCGTCGAGCTGGCGGCACGGATTGCGCAGGCCGGTCACCTCGACGACCGCGTCGGGACCGAGCCCCAGCCTCGTCCCCGTCGGAAGCGCGAGCAGGTCGATACCGCGGGTCGTCACGTTCTCGCCCATCTCGCCGGCCGCGACCTCGAGCCCGGCAGAAGCGAGCTCGTCGTGCAGCTCGGCGTGGAGCAGGTGCACCTGGCGCAGGTTGGGCTGCGTCGGGTCGCGCGCCACCCGTGAGCGGTGCTTCACGGCGGCGCCCAGGTGCGCGTCGCCCTCGACGCCGAGCCCGGCGAGGAGCCGGATGCTCGCCCGAGGCTCCTTCGTCAGCGTGTGCGCGGGGCTACGGCTCACCGCCGTCACGAGCCCGCCGGCGACCACGGCCTCCTAGAGCGTCCGGACGGCGTCCCCGACCGCGACGCGGCCGGTCGTGACGACCGAGGCGAGCATGCCGCGACGCCCCTCGAGCTCGGCCTGGAGGCCGGGGCGGATCTCCTCCATGAGCTGGCACGGGTCGCAGACCATCGAGATCTCGAACTCGGCCTCGCCGACGGCGACGCGCTGGCCGAGCGGCCAGCCCATGACGTCGGCCCCCCGGACGGTGAAGTTCTCGCGGACGACTCCCGGCTCGAGGTCGAGCGCCTCGAGGTCCTCGGCCGCGACGAAGAGCACCGAGCGCTTGCCCGCCCGCCGGTGGGCGCAGCCCTCGAGTCCGTCCTCGACGACGTCGGTCTCCTCGAGCGCCTCCATGGGGATGCGCCGCGCAGGCGCCCGCCAGATTCCCACGAGCTCGGCCACGAGCCGAGTCTACCGCCGCCCGAGGAGGCCTACGGGTCGCGCTTGTCGAACGTCACCGCTCGGAGCGCGTTGACGACGCCGTGGCCGAAGAAGCTCGTCTCGTCCTCCTCCGCCACGCACCGAGCGTCGCCGGCGGGGCAGGGCAGCGGGTCGGCCGTGAGCCCGAGGATGACCCGGACGCGGCGCGGCTCCATGAGGCCCTGGTTCCAGCCGCGCTCCTTGCCGAAGCGGCTGACCACCAGTGCCGCGACCCCGCTCACCTGCGCGGCCGCCTGGGACGTCCCTGCGAAGAAGCGGTAGAACGCTGCGTCCGCGCCGGTGCACGGGTCGCACATGAGGCGGGGCACCTGCATGGCGGCGGGCCACGCGCTCAGGATGAGGCCCGCCGGCGGGACGCCCTGCATGAAGTCGCCGCCCGGCGCGGTTACCCATACCTCGCCGAGACCGTAGTTCGAGGGCGGGCCCGCGGCGAGCGCGTCGAGCATGCCGATCGAGGAGACGGTGACCACGCCGGGCGCCTGGCTCGGCAGCCGCATGCACCCGTCCGCGCGCAGGGCCGCGAGGTCGCGCCCGTCGTTCCCGGCCGACGTGACCACGGTGACGTCGCGCTGCTGGGCGTAGGCGACGGCCCGCTGGACCGCCTTGATGATCGTCTTCTGGACCGGGTCGGCCTTGCAGAACGAGGTCGTCCCGCCGCTCGGCGCGCTGTCCGTCGAGAAGCTCGAGTTGGCCACGTCGATGCCGTTGTTCGCGGCCCAGACGAAGGAGCAGATCACGGCCTCGGGCAGGAAGACGTCGCTCGTCCCGACCCGCGTGCTCGCCTTGATCACCGCGAGCTTCACGTTGGGCGCGATCCCGACGATGCCGCGCCCGTTCGCCTCGGCGGCGATGACGCCGGCGACGTTCGAGCCGTGCCCCGAGTCGTCGTTCCACGCAACCGGCGCCGGGTTCGGGGCGCCGCCCACGCACGAGACGCTGCGGGAAGGGTCCACGTTGCCGTCGAGGTCCGGATGCGTCGCATCCACGCCGGTGTCGATGACGCCGACGGTCACGGCGGGGCTGCCGCCCGTGATCGCATGCGCCTCGGGGGCCTTGATCCGCTGAGCCCACCACTGGAGCGCCGAGAACGTGTCCGTGTCGGAGACCGGCTCGTTCGGCAGGTGCGGAGGAGGGCCTCCCGCCGGGACGCCGCCCATGCCGCCGGTCGCCGCGACGCCCTCCACGGAGCGAGCCGTGTCGAGCGCGGCCGCGAAGCCGGGCGCCGACGACTCGGCGACGGCGACCCCGATCTCGGGGTAGCCGGCCACGAGCGAGCCGCCCGCAGCCTCGACGAGGGGCTGCGCGAGCTGCGGCGCCGCCTGCTTGTCCTGCTTGAAGACGACGACGTAGCGCTCAGCCGCCGCCGGCCCCGCGACCGCGAGAGCGGAGACGACAGCCGTCGCGAGCACGACGAATCGCACGTGTGGAGTTGGGCGCCGCAAGTTGTTCTCCCTGTTGGTACCTCTACCCGAAGGGCGACTGATCGCCCTGCAGACCGGACTATACGATCGCCGCCGCGAATTGCATTCCCTCAGGTGAGGGAGACGGGGCCGGCGGAGCTTAACCCCTCGTCCTGCTCTATTGCTGTCTCCCGAGGCTTCAAGCGGCCTGAGACGACTCGTGAGGCACCGAGA
Organism: Thermoleophilia bacterium; assembly: GCA_025923055.1. GTDB lineage: Bacteria > Actinomycetota > Thermoleophilia > Gaiellales > Gaiellaceae > JAIBJN01. The sequence goes on along the minus strand of JAICGP010000182.1, from coordinate 1,828 downwards.
CACCGGGCGGAGTCCAACGTTTGTTACCGAAAGGTGCCACGGGTCGGACCTGCCGAGCCTGCCGATATACGATCACAGCGCCACACAGGAGTGAGCGGCTGCCGTGAATTGTGCGACGCGTTCCACTTCGCGCTACGTCTGCCAGTAGCGCCGAGTGAACAGGACGGCCGCCGGAATCAGCTCTAGCCGGCCCATCCACATGAGTACGATCATGACCGCTTTGGAGCCGTCGCTGAAGGGCTCGAAGGAGCCGAGCGGGCCGAGAAACCCCAAGCCCGGACCGACATTTCCGATCGTCGTCGCAGCCGCTGAAGTCGCTTCGAGCGGCGTAACTTCAATGCCCGCCCCGGCCGATTCGATGCTGATAGCGAGCGAGCCGACCACGAACAGCGCGACATAGAGGAGCATGAAGAGCCCGAGCCCACGAAGCGTCTTCTCATCGACCGGCCGGCGATTGAAGCGAATAGGACGAACGATCTCCGGGTGGATGGTCTGGTCGAGCTCGCGCCGCAGGAGCCTCGTCAGCAAGAGATGCCGCACCACCTTCAAGGAGCCGGCAGTTGAAAGCGCCATCCCCCCGACGAACATCAGCGCGAGTAGAACAATCGACGTAACCGGCGCCCATGCGACGAAGTCGGCGTTCGCATAGCCGGTCGTCGTTGTGATGGCGACAGTCTGAAAGGCTGCCTCGCGGATTGCATTCTCGCCCCAGCCGCTTCCGGCTTCGATCAGCGCCGCAAACAGCACGGCGGAGCCGAGAGCCACGATCGCCAGGTATGTGCGCAGCTCCTCGTCGCGCGCCGGGTTCGCCTTACCGCGGCCAACCGCATATAGCAGCACGAAGTTCGTGCCGGCGAGGAGCATGAAGACGATGATCGCCCACTCCGTAGCCGTCCCGAACTCTGCGATCGACTCTGCCCGCGTCGAGAAGCCACCAGTCGGCATCGTCGTGAAGGCGTGGGCCACGGCCTCAAACAGATCCATCTCGGGGTCGAGCCCTGTCAAGCCAAACGAGGTGAGTATCAGGATCAGCACTCCGGTCAACCCGACGTAGACAATCCAGAGAAGCCGGGCCGTCTCACGGATCGATCCGGTGAGCGTCTGGAACTCGTGGCCCGGGGCCTCCGAAGCGAAGAGCTGGCGGCCGCCTACCTGAAGGCGTGGAAGGATCGCGATCGCGAGGACGATGATCCCCATGCCGCCGATCCACTGTGAGAACTGCCGCCAGAGGGCGAGCGAGTGGTTGAGCGCAGGAATGTCCGTAAGGATGCTCGCGCCCGTCGTAGTCATCCCGCTCATCCCCTCGAAATACGCATCGATCGGCGCGTCGAACTGCGGCTCCTCGGACAGCATGTACGGCAGCGAGACGAAGAAGGCAGCCACAAGCCAAGTCACCGCGACGACCAGGAACCCCTCACGAGCCCCGACGCGCTCCTTACCGCGCGTCAGGAACTCGAGTCCCGCCCCAAACAGGAACGCACTCGCGCCCGCAATCACGAACGGCGAGACCGGCTCCCCGTATCCCAGCGCCACGGCAACCGGCAAGAGGAACGTCGCGCTCAGGTACTTGGTGAGCGCACCGACGAGATTCCCGGCGGCGGCGAGATTGACGCCCGGAGCAAGCCCTCTACCGAGCCGTTGCGGTCGGCGTTCAGTCGCCACGCCGCAGAGAGACTACTGCCCGAAGCGGGGGAGCAGGACGCCAGAGGGTTGCGGCCACCGGGGGCGCCGTATCTGATCCCCGTCCCTCGGCTAGAACGCCCCGGCTGCCTCCGCGCTAAGAAGCGGACTTGGGCCTTTCCAGCCCGTACGAGCTACCTGCCTTCCT
>JAICGP010000181.1 GCA_025923055.1 Thermoleophilia bacterium | reverse complement strand
GCGCCAGGTAGATGGTGGCGTGCGCGAGGTTGAGGCGTGCCTCGGGGAGCCCGACGTGCTCGACGGCGTGGGCCGCCGCCGTCGCCACGACGAGCGCCTGCGAGTCGGCCATGCCGACGTCCTCGGAGGCGTGGACGATCAGGCGGCGCGCGATGTAGCGAGGATCCTCGCCGCCCTCGAGCATGGCGGCCAGGTAGTAGAGGGCGGCGTCGGGATCCGAGCCGCGGATCGACTTGATGAACGCCGACGTGAAGTCGTAGTGCGCGTCGCCGCCCTTGTCGTAGACGACCGGCCGCAGGCGGGCCGCGTCCTCGACGTGCCGTTCCTCGAGCGCCGCCCCCTCGGAGCCCGCGGTCGCCGCCGCGAGCTCGAGGATGTTGAGCGCGTTCCGCGCGTCCCCGCCGGCCCGTGCCGCGACCAGCCCGACCAGCTCGTCCGTGAGCTCGACTTCGAGGTGTGCCGCTCCCCTGCGCACGATCACGGCCACCTGCTCGCGCGAGAGCGGGACGAGCTCGTAGACCTGCGTTCGCGAGAGGAGCGCCGAGTTGACCTCGAAGTAGGGGTTCTCGGTCGTCGCGCCGATCAGCGTCAGGAGGCCCGACTCGACGGCCGGCAGGAGGGCGTCCTGCTGGGCCTTGTTGAAGCGGTGGATCTCGTCGAGGAACAAGATCGTGCGCCGGCCCTCGGCGCCGAGCCGGTCTCGCGCGCGGGCGAGCACGGCGCGAACGTCCGCGACCGACGCCGACACCGCCGAGAGCTCCTCGAAGGCCGCGCCGGTCGCACCCGCGACGATGCGTGCGAGCGTCGTCTTGCCGCTCCCGGGCGGCCCGTAGAACACCGCCGAGCCGATCCGGTCCTCCGCGATCGCCCGCGCCAGCGCGGATCCCTCGCCCACGACCTGCTCCTGGCCGACGAAGTCCTCGAGGCGCTCCGGCCGCAGCCGCGCCGCGAGCGGCGCGATCTCCGCGGCGCGCCCCTCGGCCGCATCCGAGAAGAGATCGCCCACGCCGCGAAGTATGCTCGCCGCGAGCGAAAGGAGGACGGATGGGCTTCGAGGAGCTGAAGCAGCGCCACAGTGTTGTCTGGGGCACCGGGCCGTACGAGCGGATCAGCGCCACGATCGCGGATCTCCAGGACGAGCTCGTCGACCGGTTGGAGCCGGCGCCGGGGGTTCGCTGGCTCGACGTGGCGACCGGCACGGGGGAGGTCGCCAAGCGGGCCGCGAGAGCGGGCGCCGAGGTCGTCGGGCTCGACCTGGCGCCGGCTCTCGTCGAGACGGCGAAGCGCGAGGCGGAGGCGGAGGGCCTCGACATCCGCTACGACGTGGGCGACGCCGAGGCGCTGCACTACGAGGACGCCTCCTTCGACGTCGTATCCTCGTCCTGCGGGGTCATGTTCGCGCCGGACCACGCCGCCGTCGCCCGGGAGCTGGCGCGCGTCACCCGGCCGGGCGGGCGCCTCGGGCTCGCCTGCTGGCGGCCCGAGGGGACCCTGGGGGACATGTTCCGCGTCATGGCCGCATACGCGCCGCCACCGCCCCCCGGCGTCGGCTCGCCGTTCGACTGGGGACGCGAGGACAACGTCACGGCGCTCCTGGGCGAGACGTTCGACCTCGACTTCGTGAGTCTCGACTCCGTCCTCGTCGCCCCGTCGGCCGAGGACGTCTGGGAGCTCTTCGCGACCTGCTACGGGCCGACGAAGACACTGGCCGACTCGCTCGAGGAGGAGCGCCGCGAGGGCCTGCGCCGCGACTTCGTGGAGCTGCACGCCCGCTACGAGGACGAGGAGGGCGTCCGGATGCCGCGTGCGTACCTGCTCACGCTCGGAACGCGGCGCTAGTGGCAGTGTCCGTCGCTCCCCTGCGCGACGAGGCGGTCTCGCTCCTCCAGGCTCTTCTGCGCCTCGACACCGTCAACCCGCCGGGCAACGAGACGGAGGCCGCCGAGCTCGTCCGCGGCTTCCTCGAGGAGGCCGGCGTGGCGTGCGAGCTCTATGCTCGCGTTCCGGAGCGGGCCAACCTCGTCGCGCGGATCCACGGCCGCGGAGAGGGCCCGAGCCTCCTCCTTCTCTCCCATACCGACACCGTCGTCGCCGACCCGGCGGAGTGGAGCGTCGACCCGTGGTCCGGCGAGCTGCGGGACGGCTGCGTGTGGGGCCGGGGTGCCCTCGACATGAAGGGTCACGCCGCCGCCGCCGCCGTCACGATGGCGGTGCTCGCGCGCGAGGGCTTCGAGCCGGCGGGCGACCTCGTCTTCGCCGCCACCGCGGACGAGGAGGTGGGTCAGGACTACGGCCTCTCGTGGCTCTGCCGCGAGCACCCCGACGCCGTGCGGACGGACTACTGCGTCAACGAGGGCGGCGGCGACTGGGTCCTCGTCGACGGACAGCCCGTCTACCTTTGCTCGACGGCCGAGAAGATGAGCGCGCCCTTCCGCCTGCGCGTCCACGGGCGCAGCGGCCACGCGTCGATGCCGGGCATCGCCGACAATGCCCTCGTCCGCGCGGCGCGCCTCGTCGAGCGCCTCGCCGACTTCTCGCCCCCGCCCCGCCTCACGCCCGAGACGGAGGCGTTCTTCACCGCCCTGGGGAGCGTGCCTGCGCCCGCCGCGCTCGCGGAGAGCGTCGCCGGCCTGCCTCCAGACGTGCGCGCCATGGTCGAGCCGATGCTCGGGACGACCGTCTCCCCGACGATGATCTCGGCGTCCCAGCGCGTCAACGTCGTCCCGGGTCTCTGCGAGCTCGTCTGCGACTGCCGCCTCCTGCCGGGCGACTCGCCCGCCGACGTCGAGCCGGCGCTGCGGCAGTACCTGGGGGCCGACGGCTACGACCTCGAGTGGGTGGAGGCCGTCGGGGGTACCCGTTCGCCCCTCGAGACGCCGCTCTGGGAGGCGATCGAGGCCTTCGTCGCCGCGGAGGAGCCCCGCGCATGCGTCGCCCCCGTCGTCTCTGCGGGCTTCACGGACAGCCACTTCCTGCGCGAGGCGTTCGGCACCGTCGCCTACGGGTTCTTCCCCATGCGCGCGATGGAGCCCGAGCTCGCCGCCCGGCTCGTCCACTCCGCGGACGAGCGCATCGCCGTCGACGACCTCGAGCTGGGGACCCGGTTCCTCCTCCACGTCGCCCGTACACTTGGAGGGTGACCGAGGAACACATCCCGCTAGGCGGCATGGCGCTCGCCAACGGCGTGCTCGTGCACGGCCCGCGCCACTGGGCCTGCGCGGTCCGCACTCCCGAGGGCGAGCTGCGGCTGGCCTCGGGAGAGAAGCCGATCAAGGCGGTCGACGCCGGGAATCGGCTCCTGCGCGCGCCGCTCCGCATCGCCGAGATCTTCCCGCTGCTCGCCGACGTCAGGCGAAGCCTCCCGGAGGCCGTCCTGCCGTTCCAGCGGCCGGGCGTGGCCGGGGCGATGCTGGGGAGCGCCGCCGCCGTCCGGGCGCTGCGGCGCACGCGCCTCTCGCCGGTGGCGCGGGAGTCGCTCGCGGCGCTCGTCTCGCTCGGCCCGGCGGTGATCGCGCTGCGCGGATCGGCCCTCGCCGAGTACCACGGCGCCGAGCACATCTCGATCGGCACCTACGAGCACGGGGAGCCCCGCACCCGGGAGCACGAGCGCTGCGGCTCGCACATGGTCGGGCCGCTCCTCGCCACGACCGCGGCCGGGAGCGCGCTCGCGGCCCGCGCGCCGCAGCACCTGCGCCCGGCCGCCCGCCTCGCCGCGGGCGTCGGAGCGGTGGCCGCCGCGGTCGAGCTCTTCACCTGGATGGTCGCCAACCAGCGTCACCCGCTCGCGCGCGCCCTCTACCGCCCCGGCCACGAGCTCCAGCAGCGGTTCGTCACCGCGGAGCCGTCGGAGGAGCAGCTCGAGGTCGCGAACGCCGCCCTGGAGGAGTGCCTCCGCCTAGAATCGAAGGCGAATGGCCGTCGAGACCCGGCCCCGGAGGAAGCGCCTCCCGCCTGAGATCTTCGACCTTCCCGTCGAGAAGATGCGGGAGGGCTACTACACCGACGTCTACTTCAACCACGCCCGCGAGACGCTGCTCGCGGACGGGCGACGGCCCCGCGTCGTCATGCAGGTCTTCCAGAAGAAGCAGGCGGTGCTGGGCGGGATGGACGAAGCGATCGCGATCCTGAAGCTCTGCTCGCACGACTGGGAGGCGCTCACCGTCCACGCCCTTTACGACGGGGACGAGATCGCACCGTGGGAGACGGTGATGATGATCGAGGGCGACTACACGCTCTTCGCCCATCTCGAGACGGTGTACCTCGGCGTCCTCGCCCGCCGCACGCTCGTCTCCACGAACGTCCGCCGCGTCGCCGACGCGGCGCGCGGGAAGCCGATCCTCTTCTTCCCGGCTCGCCACGACCACCACCGGGTGCAGACGGGCGACGGCTACGCCGCCCACGTCGCCGGGGCGATCGGGGTCTCCACCGAGGCCCAGGCGTCCTGGTGGGGCGGCCGCGGCCTCGGCACGGTGCCGCACGCGTTGATCGCCGCCTACGGCGGGAACACCGTCCTCGCCGCGTCCAAGTTCGCCGACTGGGCGGCCGAGAACGACCCGGGCATCAACATCGTCGTGCTCGTCGACTTCGAGAACGACTCGGTAGCGACCTCGCTCGAGGTCGCCCGCGCGCTCGGCGACCGCCTCTGGGGCGTCCGGCTGGACACGTCGAGGACGCTCGTCGACCGCTCGCTCTGGGGCGAGATGGGCGACTTCGACCCGCGGGGCGTCAACGAGCGTCTCGTCCGCAAGGTGCGCGCGGCCCTCGACGAGAACGGCTTCGAGCGCGTCCGGATCGTCGTCTCGGGCGGCTTCGACGCCGAGCGGATCCGCGAGTTCGAGGAGGGGGCGGTTCCCGTCGACTCCTACGGGGTCGGTTCCTCGCTCATCCGCGGCGACAACGACTTCACGGCCGACATCGTCCTCACGGACGGTCTCCCGTCCGGCAAGGTGGGGCGCGTGTACCGCCCCAACGAGCGGCTCGAGCTCGTTCGCTAGCTCGGCCGGATGGCCGTCGGGTGCCGCGGCTCGTAGAGGAGCAGCTCGCAGCCACCCGGCAGCAGCATCGTCGCCGTGACCCCCCAACCCTCGTCCTCGGGCTCACCGGCGAACTCGATGCCCTTCTCGCGCAGCTCGGCCATCGTCGCCTCGAGGTCGTCGCACATGAGGCTCAGGTCGCGCCGGACGAGGTGCTCCGCCGGGTGGACGCCGACCTCCGCGGGAGGGAGCGCGAAGATCAGCCAGCCGTCCCCGGCGTCGACGT
>JAICGP010000180.1 GCA_025923055.1 Thermoleophilia bacterium | reverse complement strand
CTTCTCGTTCACGTCCACGGAGGCGGGCTCCACCTTCGAGTGCCGCCTCGACGACGGCGCCTGGACGGCGTGCGCCAGCCCGCGGAGCTACGGCGGCCTCGGCGAGGCATCGCACGGCTTCGAGGTCCGGGCGACGGACGCGGCCGGGAACACGGACGGCTCCCCGGCCTCTTACGTCTGGGTCGTCGACACGACCGCGCCCGACACGACCATCACCGTGGCGCCCGCGAGCTCGACGAGCTCGACGTCGGCGAGCTTCGCCTTCACTGCGAGCGAGGGCGGCGCGACCTTCGAGTGCCGCCTCGACGGCGGCACGTGGGCTGCCTGCGCGAGCCCGGCCTCTTACGGCGGGCTCCCCGAGGGCGCCCACCTCTTCGAGGTCCGGGCCGTGGACGGGATCGGGAACGCCGACGCTACCCCGGCCACGCACGCGTGGACCGTGGACGTCACAGCGCCGCAGACGACGATCGCGGCCCGGCCCGCCGACCCGACGAACGCGACCACGGCGAGCTTCGCCTTCACGGCGAGCGAAGGCGGATCGACCTTCGAATGCCGGCTCGACGGCGGCGCCTGGACGGCGTGCACGAGCCCCGAGATCGTCACCGGTCTCGCCGAGGGCGCGCACGTCTTCGAGGTGCGCGCGACCGACCGGGCGGGGAACACGGACGCGACGCCGGCCACGGCGGGCTGGGTCGTGGACACGTCCTCGCCGGAGACGGCGATCACGTCGGCGCCCGCCGACCCGACGACTGCGACGGCGGCGAGCTTCTCGTTCACGTCCACGGAGAGCGGCTCCACGTTCGAGTGCCGTCTCGATGCCGGCGCCTGGACGTCCTGCACCGCGCCGACGGCCTTCGCCGGCCTCGCGGAAGGCCCGCACACGTTCGCCGTGCGCGCCATCGACCCGGCGGGGAACAGCGATCCCGCTCCGGCCACGTTCAGCTGGGCCGTCGACCTGACCGCCCCGGAGACGACGATCACGGCGGCTCCCGCCGACCCGTCGCGGTTCACGACCGCGAGCTTCGCCTTCGCGGCGGACGAGGCGGCGTCGACCTTCGAGTGCCGTCTCGACGCCGGCCCGTGGGCAGTTTGCACGAGCCCGACGACGCTCTCCGGCCTCTCGGCCGGCAGCCACACGCTCGCGGTTCGCGCCGCGGACGCCGCGGGGAACGTCGACCCGAGCCCTGCTGCGTACTCGTGGGTGGTCGACCTCGCGCCGCCGGAGACGGCGATCACCTCGGCGCCGGCCGACCCGACGAACGCGACCTCGGCGTCCTTCTCGTTCGCGAGCGGCGAGAGCGGATCGACCTTCGAGTGCCGGCTGGACGGCGGCGCCTGGGCGCCGTGTGCGAGCCCCGCCGCCTTCGGCGGCCTCGCCGAGGGCCTCCATGGCTTCGAGGTGCGGGCGTCGGACGCCGCCGGAAACGTCGACGCGACTCCTGCGGCGCACGCCTGGACGATCGACACGACGCCTCCCGCGGCCCCGGCGATCGAGAGCCCGGCCGAGGCGAGCACGAACGCGACCGGCACCGTGACGCTGTCAGGATCGGCCGAGCCGGGCGCGGTCGTCGAGGTCTTCGAAGGCGCGACCGCGCTCGGGACCGCGACGACGACCTCCGGTGGAGCCTGGAGCAGAACGCTCACGGGCGTCGCCGACGGCTCGCACACCTACACCGCCACGGCCAGGGACGCGGCCGGCAACACGTCGAGCGCGTCGACCGCCCGGACCGTCGTCGTCGACACGACGGCGCCGAACACGGTGCTCACCACCGGCCCGCTCGGAGCGACGTCGAGCACCTCCGCGAGCTTCACCTTCAGCGCGGACGACGCGTCCGCGACCTTCGCGTGCCGCCTCGACGCGGGGACGTGGGCTCCCTGCTCCAGCCCCCGGAGCTACGCCGGGCTCGCCGAGGGCTCGCACGCCTTCGACGTGCGCGCGACGGATGCGGCCGGCAACACCGATCCGACCCCGGCCACCCGAACGTGGACGGTGGACACGACGCCCCCGGCCACTCCCGGGATCACGAGCCCCGCCGACGGCACGACGAGCGCGAGCACCGCGCTGACCGTGTCGGGCACGGCCGAGCCGGGTTCGATCGTCGAGCTCTTCGACGGATCGACCTCGAAGGGCGTCACGACCGCGACCGCAGGAGGCGGCTGGAGCAAGGCGGTGACGGGGCTCGCGGACGGATCACACGTCTTCACCGCGGTGGCCACCGACGCGGCGGGCAACACCTCGGGTGTCTCGAACGCGCGCACGGTCGTCGTGGACACGAGCGCGCCGGAGACGACGATCGACTCAGGCCCCCCGGACCCGACGACGGAGACCGACGCCACGTTCACCTTCAGCGCGGACGACGCGTCGGCGTCCTTCGAATGCCGCCTCGACGGCGGCACGTGGGCCGCGTGCGCGAGCCCCGAGACACTGAGCGGCCTCGCGCCCGGGGCGCACGTCTTCGAGGTCCGAGCGCTGGATCCGGCGGGGAACGCCGACGCTACCCCGGCCGCCCACGGGTGGACGGTGACATGACCAACGAACGCACGAGCAAACGACACGTCGAGGAGGGGTCGGCCATGAGCGGGAAGAGGATCGGGAGGATTTCTGCGGCGCTCGCGACGGCAGCGGCGGTGCTGGCGGTCGCGGTGCCGTCGCACGCCGCGCTCACGGCGCCGGTTCCGCAGGGACCGGCGGACGGGACGAGCGTCGGCGCCCTGCCCGTCTTCTCCTGGACGCCGGTCGCCGGCGCCGAGCGCTACGAGTTCCAGATCGCCGCCGACCCGGGCTTCAACTCGCTCGTGCTCGGCTTCGCTACGAACCCGTACTTCACGCGGAACACGAGCGCGACGCTCGTCAAGAGCGCCCCGAACGGCGCCTACTGGTGGCGCGTGCGGGCGGTCGGCTCGGACGGCTCGGTGTCTGCGTGGTCGACCCCCATGTCGATCGAGAAGAGCTGGGCCGACGAGCCGTCTCTCCTGGCGCCCGCCGACGGAGCGACCTTCACCTATCCCGAGGACCACTTCCGGCTCGAGTGGACGCCCGTGCCGGGCGCCTGGAAGTACCTCCTGAGCGTCGCCACCGACCCGGAGCTGGGCTCGCTCGTCTGGTCGGGCGGCCCGGTCGAGACCCAGGCGACCGCGTTCACGCTCTCCAAGCCTCTGACCCCGGACAAGACGTACTACTGGGGAATCACGCCGATCGATTCCGCCGGGAACCGCGGGGCGGCGTCCGAGGTCCGCTCGTTCGTGTGGAGGTGGCCTTCGACGACGGAGCCGGTGGTCACCGACCTCGCGAGCGCCGTCGAGATCTACGACTACGAGTTCAGCTGGGCCGAGGTGCCCGGCGCGGCCGGGTACGAGATCGAGATCAACTCCTCGAGCGACTGGGCCGCGGGCTCCAAGGTGTGCTGCGACGTCAACTTCATCACGAAGGTGACGACGATCGGGACGACGTTCACGCCCATGGTCGTGCTCCCGAACAACTACTACTACTGGCGGGTGCGGGCCGTCGACCCGAGCCGAAACGCCGGCGTCTGGAACGTGGGGCCGGAGTTCTTCAAGAGCTTCGACAACGTCCTGCCGAGCGTCCGGAACCTGCGCATGGTCGACAACCCCTTCCCGACCGAGGCTGCGTTCGAGACGTCGACGCCGGTCGTGGGTTGGGACCCGGTGCCGGGCGCGTCGGCGTACGAGGTCGAGGTGACCCGCTTTGCGAACGGCTGCCAGTGGACGGCGACGCTCGAGCACTGGAAGACGAAGACGGCGACGACGTACTGGACGCCGCTTGGCTCCGGCTGGAACGGCCGCAAGCCCTTCGGGAGCGACACGGCTCAGCCCTTCGTCTCGACGGACTTCCCCTCCCTCGTGGCCGACCATGCGTACTGCGTCCGCGTCACGGCGCTCGACCGCGCCTCCGACGCGATCGGCGCGTACGTGCGGAGCGCGGAGACCTATCTGCCCGACGCGGACAGCCCGGCCTTCGTGTGGACGGGGCCGCCGTCCGGCGCCGCGTGCACGCCGAGCTGCTCGCCGGGCGCCCTGGGAAGGGACGACTACCTGCTCCCAGTGCGTGGCTCCACGACCGGCGCCATGCCGCTCCTCCGCTGGAAGCCGCTGCTCGGGGCGGAGAGCTACTTCGTCCTCGTCGCCAGGGACGCGGAGTTCTCGAACCCCATCGACTATGCGTTCACCCAGGTCCCCGCCTACGCGCCTCGCACAGGGTTCGGGACGACGACCTATCCGGACGAGACGACTGCGTACTACTGGGTCGTGCTGCCGGCCACCGATCGGAACGGCGACGGCGTCGTGACCGCTCCGCGCTTCAGCGCGCCGGCCGACTTCCACAAGCAGTCCGCTCCCCCCGCGCTCCTGTCGCCGGCGAACGGAACGGTCTTCGGGGCGCCGGCCCGCTTCCAGTGGACTCCGGTCGTCGGAGCGCGCCGTTACCGGCTGCAGGTGTCCCGCGACCCCACGTTCGGAAGCGCGATCCTCGAAGACGTCTTGACCGACTCGACCGCCCACACGAGCATGAAGACGTTCGACGCCGACGTCGACCTCTACTGGCGCGTGCGGGCGGACGACGAGAACCTGCACGGTCTCACGTGGTCCGCCACGGGCCAGTTCCGAAAGACGCTCGCGACGCCTGTCCTGGATCCCGGCAACGCGATCCGAGGCGACGCTCTGCCGACGTGGCAGTGGTTCCCCGTACCGCGCGCCGTCTCGTACGACATCGAGGTCCAGTTCCCGAACGGGACGAAGCAGCCGTTCGGCGGCCTTCCGTCGGCCGCGTTCACGCCGACGGAGATGAAGGGCCCGGGGATCTGGCACTGGCGCGCGCGCGCGAACTTCCCGCAGGTGGGCTCGTCGGGGGTCACTCCGGGCCCCTGGACGCAGTCCTCTGCGTTCACGAGGACGATCCGGGAGCCGGCCAATCCGAGCGCCCAGGCGGGGCAGGGCCGCCTCGTCTTCCGCTGGGATCCGAAGCTGGGCGCGCGGAACTACCGCGTGCAGGTCTCGACGCGGCCGGACTTCTCGATGCTCGTCGAGACGACCGCCACCGAGAACGCGAGCTACGCGCCGCCGCTCAGCCAGTTCACGTATGCGGCGGGCGGCACCTTCTACTGGCGTGTGGCCGCGGCCGACGACCTGTTCGCGAACGTCGGCGACTATACGGCCGCGAGGAGCTTCTCCCTTCCGCCGTTGACCACCGTGCTCAGGGCGGGGACGAGCACGACGGTCTCGCTCACGAAGACGAGCGCGGCCGT
>JAICGP010000179.1 GCA_025923055.1 Thermoleophilia bacterium | reverse complement strand
GAGCGGGCCGAGGACGTTGGGGTCGACGGATTCCATTGGATCCTCAAGGGGAACGGGTTCGCCGCGCGTGTGGGTGCGCTGAGAAGTAGGTCTCGCGCCTGCGCCGGTCCGAAACATGGGTGTACAGCTCCGTCGTGCCGAGATCGGCGTGGCCGAGCATCTCCTGGACGCTGCGGAGGTCGGCGCCGCCCTCGAGCAGGTGGGTGGCGAACGAGTGCCGGAGCAGGTGCGGGTGGATCCGCCCGGCGTCGAGGCCCGCCTTCGCCGCCATCCGGCGCAGGACGAGGAACGCGCCGGCGCGGGTGAGCGGGCCGCCCTGCGCGTTCAGGAAGAGCTCGGGCCGGCGCCGACGGTCGAGGTACGGCCTGCCGCGCGCGAGGTAGCGGCGGACGGCCTCCGCGGCGCTCGCCCCGAGCGGCACGACGCGCTCCTTGTCGCCCTTGCCGAGGCAGCGAACGGTCCGTCCCTCCAGGTCGACGCCCCCCAGGTCGAGCCCGACCGCCTCGCTGACGCGCAGGCCGGCCCCGTAGAGGAGCTCGACGAGCGCGCGGTCACGGAAGCTCCTCGGCGTCGTGCCGTTGGCAGCGTCGATGAGGCGCTCCACCTCCCGCACCGACAGGGAGCGGGGCAGCCGGCGCCGCCGGCGGGGCAGGTCGACGTCGGCCGCCGGGTTGTCGGGGCGGCGGCCGAGGGCGACCAGGTGGCGGTAGAACGTCCGTGCCGCCGCAGCGCGGCGGGCGACGGAGCTCGGCGCCTGCCCACGCGCGCGAAGGTCGGCGAGCCACCCCTCGATCTGCTCGGGGCCGGCCGCGGCGGGCGAGCCGCCGAGGTGCGCGGCGAGGTCGGCAAGATCCCGGCGGTAGGCGTCCACGGTTCGCGGCGCCCGCCGCGCCGCCAGGAGCGCCAGGAAGCCCTCGACGTCGGGGTCCGTCCTCAACGGGCGTGCCATGGGGTTAGACGCCGGGCCGTGTCCGAACCGGCCGGTAGGGATTCCGAATGCCCGCCTGAGGAGGCGCGTCGCCACGCAAGGGGCCGTCGTCTCGCCTGCCACCTGACGTGGCCGGAGCGGCCGTGTCAGGGGTCAGACCCCTGACACGGCTCGACGGGTCACGCTCGCGGATGGGCACGGTCGTAGACCTTGCGGAGGCGCTTCGCATCGACGTGGCTGTAGATCTGGGTCGTCGAGAGCGACGAGTGGCCGAGGAGCTCCTGGATCGTGCGCAGGTCGGCGCCTCCCTCGAGGAGGTGGGTGGCGAAGGCGTGCCGGAGCCGGTGCGGGTTCGGCAGCAGGCGGCGGAGGGTGGAGGTGTCGAGCGGCCGTCCGCGCGCGGAGAGGAAGAGCGCGTCGACGGCCCCGCGCGCCAGCTGCGGGCGTCCGTGCTCGAGGTAGCGCCGCAGGCGGTAGGCGGCCTCCTCCCCGAGCGGGACGGCGCGCTCCTTGCCTCCCTTGCCGCGCACGTGGAGGCGCTCCTGCTCGAAGTCGACGTCCGCGAGCCGGAGGTCGACGGCCTCCTGGGCCCGCAGGCCGGCCGAGTAGACGAGCTCGAGGAGGGCGCGGTTGCGGAGGCCGAGCGCGCCCTCCGCTTCGGCGGCGGCGAGGAGCGCGTCGGTCTCGTGGGGGCGGGGCGCGTGCGGCAGGCGGCGCCGCCTCCGGCCGGACACCGCCAGGTCGGGCACCCGGCTGGGCCCGACCGCATGGCGGAGCAGCGACCGCACCGCCGCCAGCTTCCGCGCCACCGTCGTCTGCGCGAGCTTGCGAGGCGTCCGCCCCGGCCGGTCGGCGCCCAGCTCGGCCGCGTAGCGCGCGAAGGCCCGGGCGTCGACCTCCTCGAGCCGGAGGCCGTTGCGGCGCAGCCACGAGGCGAGCTCCCCGAGGTCGCGGGCGTACGCGCGCCGCGTTGCGTCCGAGAGCGACTGGCTGCGCAGGAAGCGGTCGATCGCGGTCCTCGTCTCCACGACGCGCGGCTCCGCCTCGCCCCCAGGAGGGTTTGGCGGAATGTTGCTCGTCGCGCGGCCCGGCGGCACAGGCCACATTTCGTCAAGCCCTCCTAAGCTTCCTGCCGTGCTGCTCCGCCATGCGGTCCGCGATCTCCTCCTCGCGAGCTGGGAGACCGACGCCGAGCGGGTCGCCGCCGCGCTCCCGCCCGGCTTCACGCCGGCGCCCGTCGACGGCCGCCACCTCGTCACCGTCGCGGCGCTCCGCTGGCGCAGCGGACGGCTGGGCATGCTGCCGCTCGTCCCCTTCTCGCAGCTCAACGTCCGCGTCTACGTGGAGCACGGCGAGGAGACCGCAGTGTTCTTCCTGGCCCTGCGCACGACGCTTCCCGGCCTGGGCGGGGCGCTCCTCGGCATCCCGATCCGGGCCGCACGCATCCGTGTCCGCGCCGGGCTCGTCCACGCGGGCGGGCTCGGCGTCACGATCCCGTTCGAGCCCCGGGGGCCTGCCGAGCCGAGCGAGCTCGGCCACCACGCCGTCGGGCTGTACGAGGCGGCCGGCGTCCGTGCCTTCCGGATCCGGCGCGGCGAAGCGAGCTGGCAGCGGGCCGAGCCGACCGGGCCCGTGCGGGCCGACCCGCTGCTCGCGCTCGGCTTCTCCCTCGACGAACCGCCGGCGCTGCGCTACGCGGAGCGGGCGTCCTTCGAGGCCGAGCTGCCGCCCGCGCGCCTCCCGCCGCGCGCCTGACGCCTCAGCGGTCGAACTCGCGCTCGACGTTCGCGAGCTCGCGCAGGAGCGAGGCGTGCTGGGCCTCGAAGAGCTCGTCCGGCATCCCGGGGCCCTGGAACATCGTGAACGTGAACGCGCTCGTCTCGGCGCCGAGCCCGACGACCCGGGTCGGGAAGAGCGCCAGCTCGTCCTCGCTCGGGCCCGCGAGCATGTCGATGACGCCCGTCTCGGGATCGGCCTCGATGCGGAAGAAGAACTCGCCGAGGCCGTTCACCACCTTGTGGCGGCCGTCCTCGGTCTTCAGCTCCCGCGCGAACTCGGTCGCCCAGCGGGGCAGGTTCTCGACGTCGGCGAGGTAGGCGAACACCTCGTTCTTCGGCGCGGGCAGCACCCGCGTCACGGTCTCGGACCTCATAGCGACATGACCTCCTTCAGAGAGTGGGTGAGAGCCGTCCGGTCGGCGGCGGAGAGCCGCCTCGCGATGCGCTCTTCGAGCCGCGCGAGCACGCGTTCGGCGATCGGCTGGAACGCGCGCGACCGGTCGGTCAGCGAGACGAGGAACGCGCGCCCGTCGGCGGGGTCGCGCTCGCGTACGACGAGCCCGTTCCGCTCCAGCAGGCGCACGAGCGTCGTCATCGTCTGCTTCGAGAGCCGCGCGCGCGCCGCGAGCTCGCCCATCCTGAGGCCGTCCTCGTCGAAGAGCGGCAGCAGGATGGAGCCGTAGGCGGGGCGCACCTCGGCGAACCCCTCGCGCACGAACTCCTCGTAGAGCGCCTCGTTCCAGCGCTGCGAGGCCTTGGCGAGGAGGAAGCCGAGGTTCTCGACCGTCGCGAGCCGTCCGTGCACGACTAGTCTTATATCAGACTAAATGCCGCGGACGCAACCGCTGTCGGCACAGGCGCCGGACGGCGGCCCTAGGCGACGGCGTCGACGATCTCGGCCGTGAGGCTCTCGAAGCCGCTCAGGAACTCGCGCCGCTCGTGGTGCAGGCGCTCGACCTGCCGGTCGTACTCGTCGAGGCGCCCCTGGGACTCGTAGAGCTCGCGCGGGCGCAGCACGGCCTCGTCCCCGGCGTCGATCCCGGGCACGTGCCGGGCGACGCGGTAGCCGAAGTCCGCGTCGTCCTGCCACTCGATCGTGCCCTCGGCGATGCCCTTTACGATCGCGGACGAGTGCCTGATGCGCACCTTGCGGGCCCGCTCGTCCGTCGCGGGGCCGCCGACGCTCCCCGTGTTCATGAGGTAGACCTCCAGCGGGTGCTCCTCGAGGAGCTCCAGGAAGCGGTTGCCCTGGAGGTCGTGGGGGAGCGGGAAGAACGGGTTCGTGCCCGGCACGCGCAGGAACTTCCCCTCCTCGGCGGCGCCTCCGGCCGCCGTCCCGGTCGTCTCCCCGAGCATGAAGAAGGCCGCTGCCTGCGGCCCCTCGAGCTTGGCGACCGCCGGGATGATGCCCTCGTTCCGGTTCAGGACGAGGAGGAAGTGGGCCTCGTCGATGGGGCGTCTCGCGGCCGACTCGAGCACGTCGAAGGGGAAGGTGGCGCGGCCGTTCTTCGTGTAGCTCTCGTCGTAGAAGTCGACCTCGCCGCCCGCCTGCGAGACGTTCTCGAGGTACGAGCGCGGCTGGGTGACCGCGCCGTAGATCGTCGGCTCGTCCTCCGGGTTGAGGGCGAACGTCTTGGCGAAGCACCCGTTCTCGGTCGCGTAGACGGCGCCGCCCGGCATCCAGGCGACGAAGTCGTCCTGCACCGGCAGGGAGCCGTTCTGGCGCGTGAACGTCGTCGTCGTCTTCCCCGTGCCGGAGAGCCCGACGATCATCGCCACGCGCTCGCCGCGCGCCGTCGGGATCACCTTGCAGCCGGCGTGGAGCGGGATGCCGCCGCGGTCGTAGACGAGCTTGTTCCACATCCTGAGGATCCCCTTCTTCGACTCGCCGAAGTAGTCGGAGTTGAGGACCCGGTTCACCCCCTGCTCGAGGTCGACGAGGATCAGCCGCTCGTCCGGCCAGCCGGGTGCAGGCAGGTTCGGCGTGTAGACGACCGTCAGCTCGGGCTCGAAGCTCTCGGGGTCGTCGACCTCGAACCAGAGCTGCTGCTGCATGCCGGCGATGTTGGCGTTCGCCGCCTCGACGTAGAGCCGGACGGGGACGCGGAACTCGGACTGGGCGCCGAGGTAGCCGTCCAGGAGGACCATCTCCTGCCCGGCGATGTAGGCGTCCTGGCGGTCGGCCCACTCCTGGGCGACATCGCGGCCGACGGTGCGCTCGACGCCCGGGTCGGGGTCGTCGTCCACGATGAAGGTCGACGGCGACGAGCGGGCGAGGACCTCCGTCTGGACGTTGACGTTGCCGTACTTCGTCCAGCGCGAGTTGGGCATCGCGGCGGCCAGCTGCTGGAGCTCGTCGGCGCTCGGGTTCGAGATCCGGCGGGCCGCCCGCGGGAGCTGGAAGGCCATCTTCGCCACGGGCCGGATCTTACCCGGGCAAGCCGTTTCCAGACCGGCGCAGCTCCCGAGGCGCATCGTGTAGCGTCCGTTGCGGTGGAAGCGAAGCACGACGTCCTGATCGTGGGCGCCGGTTGCGCGGGCATGCGCGCCGCGATCGAGGCGTTCGACGCGGGCGCCGACGTCGCCGTCATCTCGAAGATCCACCCG
>JAICGP010000178.1 GCA_025923055.1 Thermoleophilia bacterium | reverse complement strand
CTCGCGCAGGATGAAGCTCGTCGCGGCGTTCAACCACGAGCACGTCTTCATCGACCCGGATCCCGATCCGGAGGCGAGCTGGCACGAGCGAAGGCGCCTCTTCGACCTGCCGCGCTCCTCGTGGGCGGACTACGACGCCGCCGTGCTCTCGGAGGGAGGCGGCGTCTTCCCGCGGACCGCGAAGTCCGTCCCGCTCTCGCCGGAGGCCCGGCGCACGCTCGGCGTCGAGGCGGAGGCGCTGACGCCCAACGAGCTGATTCGCGCCGTCCTCACGGCGCCGGTCGACCTGCTCTGGAACGGCGGCATCGGCACCTTTGTCAAGGCCTCCTGGGAGACGCATCCCGACGCCGGCGACCGGGCAAACGACGCGGTGCGCGTGGACGGGCGCGACCTCCGCTGCCGGGTCGTCGGGGAGGGCGGGAACCTCGGCTTCACCCAGCAGGGGCGAATCGAGTACGCCCTCGCGGGCGGGCGCATCCTCACGGACGCGATCGACAACTCCGCGGGCGTCGACTGCTCCGACCACGAGGTGAACATCAAGATCCTCCTCGGCGCCGCCGTCGCCTCCGGCGACCTCACCGAGAAGCAGCGCAACGAGCTGCTCGCGGAGATGACGGAGGACGTCGCCCGCCTCGTGCTCACGAACAACTACCGCCAGACGCAGGCGCTCAGTCTCGCGGTGGCCCAGGCGCCCTCCATGCTTGGCGTCCACGCGCGGGTGATCGCCCACCTCGAGGCGGCGGGCCGGCTGAACCGCGCGCTCGAGTTCCTGCCCTCGGACGAGGCGCTTGCCGAGCGGCGGGCGGCCCGCGGAGGGCTCGTCGCCCCGGAGCTGGCCGTCCTGCTCGCCTACGCCAAGATCGAGCTGTACGGGGCGCTGCTCGACTCCGACCTCCCGGACGACCCGGCCATGGCAGGCGAGCTCGTGCGCTACTTCCCGCGCATCCTGGCAGAGCGGTTCCGAGACCGCATGGACGGCCACCGGCTGCGCCGCGAGCTCGTCGCCACCTACCTGACGAACAGCCTCGTCAACCGGGCGGGGATCACGTTCCTCTTCCGGCTCGCCGAGGAGACGGGCGCCGGGGCGGCCGACATCGCGCGGGCGTACTCGGTCGCGCGGGAGGTGTTCGACCTGAGAGATCTGTGGACGGCGATCGAGGCGCTCGACGAGGAGATCGACGCCGGCGTCCAGCTCGCCATGCTCCTGGAGGGCCGGACGCTGGTCGAGCGCGCCACGCGCTGGCTCCTCCGCAGCCGGCCGCGGCCGCTCGACATCGGCGCCGAGATCGCGGCGTTCCGTCCCGGCGCGACGCTGCTCGCCGGATCCCTGCCGGCGCTCCTCCACGGCGCGGACGCCGAGGCGCTCGAAGCGGCGGCAGGGGAGTACGGGCGCGCGGGCGTCCCAGCGGAGCTCGCGCGTCGGGTCGCCGCGATCGGCTCACTCTTCTCCGCCCTCGACATCGTCGAGGTCGCCGGCGCGAGCGGAGCCGAGCTGGCCGAGGTGGCCGGCGTCTACCACCGCCTCGGCGCCCGGCTCGACCTGCACTGGCTCCGCGACGAGATCACGGCGCTCCCGCGCGACAACCGCTGGCAGACCCTCGCCCGGGCGGCGCTCCGGGACGAGCTCTACGCCGTGCACAGCGCGCTGACGCGGGAGGCGCTGGAGACGTGCGCTTCCGGGGCCGACGCCGAGACGTGCGTGGAGGCCTGGTACACGCGCAACCGTCCCGGGGCCGAGCGTGCGCTTCAGGTGCTCGTCGACATCCGCATGGGCGGGCTCTCGAACCTCGAGACGCTGTCCGTGGCGCTCCGGGAGGTTCGGAACCTGATCCAGTCCGGACCGAGGATGGCGCCGGAGGCACCCCCCTTCCCGCCCGAGGCCACGGCAGAGCCCGCGCCGCCTCCGCCAGAGTCGCTCCGCCTTCGCTGACGTCGGCTCAGGCTACGCGCTCGAGCGCCCCGGAGGCGAAGTCGCGCTCGAGCAGGTCGAGCACGGCCTCCTCGATCGCGCCCTGCGTGGCCGGCTCCCCGTAGCCGACGTCGCCGAGCTCGTGGAGCGCGCCGCCGATCGTGAAGCCGTCGTGGAAGCGGTCGAAGACGCGCGGGTCGATGTAGGACGCCCTGCAGACGGCCGGCGTGTTGCCGAGGTAGTGCGCGACCTCCTTGACCGCGCGGGCCACGGCGCGCTGGCGGCCGGTCTTCGATCCGTGCGCCTGGCCCGAGACCGCGAGCGCCACGGCCGCGATGACCGTCGCGTTCCAGGTGCGGAAGTCCTTCGCCGAGAAGCTGTCCTCGGTGATCTCCTTCAAGTAGGCGTTGATGTCGTCCGAGGCCACGTCGACCCAGCGCCCGTCGACCTTGTAGGCGAGGAGCCCCCCGGGGCCGCGCCGCTTCCTGAGGGCCGCGACGACGTGGTAGACGTCCGGGTCGACGACCGACTGGACGCGGCGCTTCCCGCCCTTCGCCGGGTAGTCGAACCGGATCAGCCCGCCCCTGCCGAGCGAGACGTGCCGCCGCAGCATCGTCGCGAGGCCGTACGTCCCGTTGTCCTCCGCGTACCC
Organism: Thermoleophilia bacterium; assembly: GCA_025923055.1. Classification (GTDB taxonomy): domain Bacteria; phylum Actinomycetota; class Thermoleophilia; order Gaiellales; family Gaiellaceae; genus JAIBJN01. The sequence goes on along the minus strand of JAICGP010000178.1, from coordinate 2,753 downwards.
CTCGGTGCCGATGCGGAAGAACCCGCGGTCGAGGAGCCGGACGGCGCAGGCGAGCACACGCTCGCGGGGCAGCCCGCGCTTGCGGAGGTGCGCGGCGGCGACCGCCCGCAGGCCCGGAAGCGCCTTCGCGAAGCGGGTCATCTCGTCGAACTTCTCCCGGTCGCGCCGCTTGCGCCAGTCGGGGTGGTAGAGGTACTGCCGCCTGCCGGCCGCATCCGTCCCGACCGCCTGGATGTGCCCGTACGGGTAGGGGCAGATCCACACGTCCGTCCAGGCCGGGGGGATGACGAGCTCCCGGATGCGCTCGAGCGTGTCCTCGTCGTCGACGGGTGCCCCGTCCTCGTCGAGGTACTCGAAGCCGCGGCCGCGCCGGCGGCGGACGATGCCGGGGCGGGAGCAGTCTGAACGGCGCAGTCGCGGCACGGGCGTACTCTTGCCCGGAGCGGGCGTCGGTCCAACGTCTTCGTTCCCCGCTCGGGCGTCGTCCGTCTCCGCAAGACTGGTCGGATGCGGGCGATCGTCTTCCTCGACGGCGAGCCGCGGTTCCGGCCGTATCCCTTCGCGCCCCCGCTCGACGGGCCGGTGCGGCGGTCCGTGGACGACGCCGCCGGCGTGCTCGCGCGGACGAGCCGGCGCTTCGACGGGCCCGTGGCGTTCTGCCACGGCGTCGGGCGCGACGGCGCCATCCTGCGCCGGAAGGGCCGCTACGCGGAGGCGATGGTGGTCTTCGAGGAGCCGACGCTCGCCTACCGGCTCGGCTTCGCGCTCGGCGTGCAGCTCTTCGTCGAGCGGCCCGAGGGCGCGACGCTCTTCCAGCTTCGCGGGCCCTCGATCGGGCGCGACCCGCTGCTCTGGACCGCCTCGGCGTCAGGAGGCCTGCGCCCCGTCCAGGAGCCGCGCGAGGCGATCCTCGAGGACGCCGCCGAGGAGATCGGCCTCCGACCCGACGACCTGCCCGGGTTCGAGCCCGTCGCGGTCGTGACGAGCGACGACACGGGCTCTGCCCTCGTCGTCTACGTCGCCGGGCTGCGCGAGGGCGCCGAGCCGGAGCCCGACCCCGTGAAGGTCGCGGAGCTCGCGTGGGTGCGTCACCCGAGGGAGCTCGGCGCGCAGGTCTCCGCGGACGCGCTGGCAGCGTGGGACGCCGTCGTCCGCAGCCGGGCCGAGCGCAGCGAGAAGCAGCAGGCCTAGAGGGCGGTCAGTCGGCGGGGACGGCGTCCGGGTCGCCCCCGGTCACCTTCTCCCACCACTCTTCCTCGCGCTGCTTGAGCTGCGTCTGCACCTGCGCGACGTAGGCGGCGAGCTCGGTCTCCTTCTGGCCGAGCCGCTCCTGAAGCGCGACGAGCTCCCGCTCGCGGCGCTCGAGCTTGTCCTCGCGGATCTCGACGTCGGCCTCGAGACGCGCTTCCTTCGACTCGATCTCGCCCTCGCGCGTGTCGAGCTCGCGGAGGCGGTCGCGGAGCGACTCCTCCATCTCGGCGACGCGCTTCTCGCGCCGGTCGAGCCGCTTGCGCTGCGACTCGGCCACGTCCTCGGTGTTGGAGAGCTCGGCTTCGCGCTCCGCCACCTCGCGCTCCCGCTCCTTGAGGCGCTCCTGCAGCGCCTCCACGTCGAGGATCTTGCTCGTGTCCGTCTCGACCCGGGCGAGGTGGGCTTCTCGGTGGTGCAGCTCCGCCTCGCGCGCGGCGAGCTCGGCCTCGCGGCGGTCGAGCTCCCCGAGGCGGGCGACCGCGTCCTGCGTGCCCTTGTCGCGCCCGGAGAGATCCCGCTCGAGCCGCTCGGCGTCGACGCGCAGGCGATCTTGCTTGGAGCGCAGCTCCGCCTCGCGCTCGCCGAGCGCCTCGTCCCGCGCCTGGATCCGGGAGAGCTCCTTGGCGACCTCCCGCTCGCGGGAGACGAGCGCCTGCTCGCTGCTCGCGACCGCCTTCTCCTGCTCGCGCAGGGCGGCCTCGCGCTCCGAGAACGCGCGCTCGCGAGCCTCCTGCCGCGCCTTCATCTCGGTCTCGCGGCTGGCGACGTCCTGCTCGCGCCGGGCGAGCTTCGCCTCCTGCGAGGTGAGCGCCTGCTCCTTCTTCGCCAGGTCGGCCGTGAGCCGCTCGCGCTCGCGCTCCCCCTCTCGCAGGTCGCGGAGCTTCGTCTCGACCTGCTCGGAGCGCTCCGCGTTCAGCGCCTCGGCGGCGACGAGCCTCATCTCGAGCTCGGAGAGGCGCTCGCGCTCCTCGCGGAACTGCTGGATCTGCTCTGTGAGCCGCGCCTCGCGCAGCTCGAGCTCCTGCTCCGACGACGCGAGCCTGGCGGCGCGGACGTCGAGCTCGGCCGAGCGGGCGGCGAAGTCCTTGTCGTGTGCGGCCCCCTCGTCGCGCGCGTCGAGGGCGACGGCGAGCTCGGCGCGAAGATCGCGCTCCCGGTCGAGCGAGGCGGCGAGCTCCGCCCGTAGGACGTCCGCCTCGGCGGATCCGGCCCCGTTGAAGCTCAGGAGTGTCGAGGCGGCCCCGGTCTCGGGGCCCGCCGCGGCGCCGTCCGCCGGCTCGCGCCGCTTCTCGAGCTTGCCGCGCAGCCCGGTGCCGAAGCCGGTCTCTGCGTCGCCCGAGCCGCCGTCTTTCCCCCTCGTCGTCGTCTCGTCGCTCACGCGGCGCCTCCGACCTCGGCTAGAAGAGCTCGGACAGGTTGAGGAACGCCGGCCCGAGGATGACGATGAACATGGCCGGGAAGATGAAGAGCACCGTCGGGAAGAGCATCTTGATCGGCGCCTT
>JAICGP010000177.1 GCA_025923055.1 Thermoleophilia bacterium | reverse complement strand
GGATGGAGCGCGAGGACCCCGCTCGCGTCGAGGAGCTCGTGCGTGAGGTTGTCGTGCGAGGTGAGGACGACGACCCGCGGACGGTCGGCGTGGAGGCTCGCCGGCGTCACGTACGTGACGATGCAGCCCGCGGGCCGCCCGGCGAGCGCCGTCGTGAGGACGCACACCGTCGTGTCGAGCCGGTCGAGAAGCGGCGCCGCCGGGTTGCTCACGCCCGTGTGAAGAGGGCGACGGTCTCCACGTGCGGCGTGTGCGGGAACATGTCGACGGCGCGCCCGCGCTCGAGCCGGTAGCCGAAGTCGCCGACGAGCTCCTTCGCGTTGCCCGCGAGGGTCGTCGGGTTGCAGGAGACGTAGACGAGCCGCGGGGCGCCGAGCTCGCCGATCCTGCGCAGGGCCTTGCCCGAGAGCCCGGCGCGCGGAGGGTCGACGACGACGACGTCGGGCGGGCCGGCGCGCTCGCGCAGCTCCTCGAGGTCCGCGGCGACGTCGCCGGCGAAGAAGGCGGCGTTGGGAAGGCCGTTCAGCTCCGCGTTCTCGACCGCGCAGGCGACGGACTCCTCCGACGACTCGATGCCCCAGACGGTGAGCGCCCGGCGCGCGAGGGTCAGGCCGATCGTCCCCGTGCCGCAGTAGAGGTCGTACACGGTCTCGTCTCCGGTCAGCCCCGCATACTCGGCGGCCAGTCCGTAGAGCACCTCGCACATGGCGGTGTTCGTCTGCATGAACGCGTTCGGCCGGAGCCGGAAGCGGAGGCCGAGGATCTGCTCCTCGATCGCCTCCTCCCCCCAGAGCAGGTCCGTGGGGAGATTGGTGACCTCGGCGGGCGTGTCGTTCACGGCCCAGTGGACCGAGCGGACCTCGGGGAAGCGGCGAAGGCTCTCCACGAGCGCCTCCACACCCTGGAGATCGCCGGGAGCGGTGACGAGGACGACGAGCGCCTGGCCAGTGTTGCGGCCTTCGCGGACGACGAGATGGCGGAGGTACCCCTCCTGCGCCTCCTGGTCGTACGCCGGGAGGCCCTCGGCGCGCGCCCAGCCCTTGACCGCCTCCCGGATCGCATTGCCGAGGTCGGTCGTCAGCCAGCAGCGGCGCACGTCGAGCACCTCGTCCCAGCGGCCCGCCCGGTGGAAGCCGAGCCCGAGACCGTCCTCGCCCGACGTGAAGGAGTACTCGAGCTTGTTGCGGTAGCCGAAGAGCGACTCCGCGGGCACCGGCTCCTCGAGCGGCGCGTCGCGGAGGCCTCCGATGCGGGCGAGCGCATCGGCGACCTGGCGCCCCTTCGCCTCGAGCTGGGCTTCGTAGGCGAGGTCCTGGAACTTGCAGCCGCCGCAGGCGGGATAGTGCTCGCAGGGCGCCTGCACCCGCTCGGCGCCCGCCTCGACGACCTCCAGGGAGACGGCCTCGGCGTGGCTTCGCTTCACCTTCGTGATCCGCGCGCGCACGGTGTCGCCGGGGAGCGCGCGGCGGACGAAGACGACGAACCCGTTCAGGCGGGCGACGCCGTTCCCGCCGTAGGCGAGCGAGTCGATGCGGAGCTCGAGCTCCTGGTTGCGGGACACGGGCGCGGCCAGGCGCCCAGCGTACCCGCGGCGGGCGCGGGTCTACGAGAGCGTCGTCAGGTACACGGAGCGCGTCCGCGGCCCGTCGAACTCGCAGAAGAAGATCCCCTGGTAGGTGCCGAGCGCCAGGTCGCCGTCGCGGAGCGGGACGAGCACCTGCGGGCCGACGAGCGAGGCGCGCAGGTGCGAGGGCGCGTTCGGGCCGTCGGCGTCCTCGTGCCGCCAGCTCCAGCCGTCGTCGACGATCTCGGCGAGCGCCATCTCGAAGTCGGCGAGCAGCTCGGGGTCGATCTTCTCGTTGATCGTGACGCCGGCGGTCGTATGCGGGACGTAGACGAGCGCCGCGCTTCCCTCCCCCGCCCCCGCGAGCGCGTCTCCGACGTCGCGGGTGATGTCGAGGAGCTGCGTCTTGCGCTCCGTCGTGACCTGGATCTCCCGCACGGGCGGGTATCCTACGCCACGCATGGCGACGGCCCCCGCGAGAAGCCTCGACGCCTACCGCGAGGAAGCCGACCGGTTCATCGCGGCCCTGGACGAGGAGTACTACCTCCACTACGCCGGCCACAAGGACGCCTTCGAGCTCGAGCCGATCTACGAGCGCTTCGCCGACCTGACGACGCTCGACGCGTGCTCCCGGCTGGGCGCCGCGGCCGCCGACGCCGGCCGCGGCGAGGCCGAGCTCTGGCGCTTCGCCTGCGAGGGCTACCTCGGGAACCTGACGAGGGGAGAGGCCGAGGAGATCGCCGGCTTGGAGGCGTCGCTCACCGCGCGCGTCGACGGCGCTGAGATCCCCTACCGGATGCTGCGCCCCACGGTCTCGAACGAGCCCGACCGCGCCCGCCGGAGCACCCTCGAGGCAGCGCGCGCGGCTCTCGCCGAGGAGCACCTCGTCCCGCGCCATCTCGCCCTGGCCGAGAAGCGGCGCGACGGCACCCGGACGCTCGGGGCGCCGACGTACCGCACGCTCTACGAGCGGTTCGGCTTCCCGCTCGACGAGCTGGCCGCCCAGTGCCGCGCGTTCCTCGACGAGACGGAGGAGCTCTACGTCGCCGGTTTCGACCGCCTCCTGCAGCGTCGCGTCGGCGTCCCGCTCGAGGAGGCGCAACGGCACGACGTTCTCCGGGCCTTCCGCGCCACGGACTGGGACGCGGCCTTTCCGGCCGAGCAGATGGTGCCTGCGCTCGAATGGACGCTCGCCGGGCTCGGGATCGACCTGCGCGGCCAGGAGAACGTCGAGCTCGACATCGAGCCGCGGCCGAGCAAGAGCCCGCGCGCCTTCTGCGCGCCGATCGAGGTGCCGGGGCGGGTGGTGCTCGTCATCCAGCCCATGGGCGGGCCCGACGACTGGCACGCGTTCTTCCACGAGGCGGGGCACACCGAGCACTTCGCCCATGTCTCGCCCGACCTGCCGGTCGAGTTCAGGCGCCTGGGCGACAACTCCGTCACGGAGGGCTGGGCGATGCTCGTCGAGCACCTGGTGGACGACCCCGCCTGGCTCTCGCGGCGCCTCGACTTCGCCCGGCCCGACGACTTCGCGACCGAGGCGGCGGTGGGACTCCTGTACTCGGTGCGGCGCTACGCCGGCAAGCTCCTCTACGAGCTCGAGCTGCACGACGACGTCGACCCCGGGTCGATGCGCGCCCGCTACGTCGAGTGGCTGCACGAGGCGACGAAGGTGGAGCCGACGCCCGCCGACTACCTCGCCGACGTGGACGAGGGCTTCTACTCGACCTGCTACCTCCGCGCCTGGGCGCTGCACGCCCAGCTCGAGTCGTTCCTCCGCGAGGAGCTGGGGCGGGCCTGGTTCACGCGGAAGGAGGCGGGCTCGCTCCTCAAGGAGCTCTGGAGCGAGGGCCAGCGGCTGACTGCGGCCGACCTGCTGGCCGAGGTGGCAGGTGCGGAGCTCGACCTGGCCGCCGTGGGCGAGCGACTACGCGAGGAGGTATCCGCATGAGGCGGATCGTGATCGCCGGCGCTGCGGGCCGGGACTTCCACAACTTCAACGTCGTCTATCGCGGCCGTGACGACGTGGAGGTGGTCGCCTTCACGGCGACGCAGATCCCGGACATCGAGGGGCGGCGCTACCCGCCCGAGCTTGCCGGCGGCCGCTACCCGACCGGCATCCCGATCCTCGCCGAGGACGAGCTGTCCGACCTCGTGCGGCGCGAGGGAATCGACGAGGTCGTCTTCGCCTACTCCGACGTCACGCACGAGCACGTCATGCACGTCGGCTCGATGGCCATGGCCGCCGGCGCGGACTACGCCCTCCTCGGGCCGCGCTCGACGATGCTCGCGTCCGAGAAGCCGGTCGTCGCGGTCTGCGCGGTGCGAACAGGCTCGGGCAAGAGCCAGACGACGCGCCACGTGGCGAGCCTGCTGCGCGAGGCGGGGAAGCGCGTCGCCGTCCTCCGGCATCCGATGCCCTACGGCGACCTGACGGCGCAGGCCGTCCAGCGCTTCGAGCGCTACGAGGACCTCGACGCCGCCGACTGCACGATCGAGGAGCGAGAGGAGTACGAGCCGCACCTCGCGGAGGGGAACCTCGTCTTCGCCGGTATCGACTACGGCGCCATCCTCGACCGCGCGGTGGAGGAGGCCGACGTGATCGTGTGGGACGGGGGCAACAACGACACGCCCTTCGTCCGGCCCGACCTGCACATCGTCGTCTGCGACCCGCACCGCCCCGGTCACGAGCTCCGCTACCACCCGGGCGAGACGAACCTCCGCATGGCGGACGTCTGCGTCGTCAACAAGACGGACACGGCGCCGCCCGACGGCGTCGAGGCCGTCCTCGACTCCATCCACCGGGCGAATCCCGGCGCGGAGATCGTGCGCGCCGCCTCGCCCTTCCACGTCGAGGACGACCGCGCCGCCGAGATCCGCGGCAAGCGCGTGCTCGCGGTGGAGGACGGGCCGACGCTCACGCACGGGGAGATGACCTACGGGGCGGCCGTGCTCGCCGCGAAGCAGCACGGAGCCGCCGCGCTCGTCGACCCGCGACCGTTCGCGGTCGGCTCCATCGCGCGGACGCTCGAGACCTACCCCCACGTCGCAGAGCTGCTGCCGGCAATGGGCTACGGCCGTGCCCAGATGGAGGAGCTGCGCGAGACGATCGCCCGCTCGGACGCCGACCTCGTCCTCATCGGAACGCCGATCGACCTGCGGCGCGTGATCGAGATCGACAAGCCGGCCCTCCGCGTCACGTACCGCCTGGCGGAGCTCGGAGAGCCGACGCTCGCCTCCATCCTCGAGGCACGCGGCATCGTCGAGTCGGCCCCGGCCCTCACCTAGAGCTCGGCCGCGACGGCCGACTCCGCCCCGTAGCCCTCGAGCTTGTGTTCCACGAGCACAAAGAGGAACGCCCTCCCCGGGCCGCGAACTGGGGCTTCGTCCGTGAGGAGGAGGCGACGAAGAAGGCCATGTCGGAGCTTGTGCGCGTGAAACACGAGCGGGTTCGCCCGTGCTGACCGTCGTCGCGCTCGGCGGGAACGCGCTGCTCGGTCCCGGCGAGCGGGGGACCGCCGCCGAGCACCGCGCCAACCTGGCGACGACGTTCGCCGCCATCGCTCCGCTCCTGCGGAACGAGGTCGTCCTCACGCACGGGAACGGGCCGCAGGTGGGCAACGAGCTGCTCCGCCAGGAGCTCGCGGCCGCCGAGGCGCCGCAGCTCCCGCTCTGGGTCGCGGTCGCCCAGACGCAGGCGGAGATCGGCACGCTCATGGCGGCCGAGCTCGAGCCGGTCGCCGGCCGCCCCGTCGCCGTC
>JAICGP010000176.1 GCA_025923055.1 Thermoleophilia bacterium | reverse complement strand
GCAAGCGAGAGGCCGTCCCAGGCGAAGACGAGCGCGCGGTTCGCGGCGACCGCCTCCCCGGTCGCGTGGGGCGCATACCACGGGTCGGCCCGGAGGCTCTCGAGCAGGCGCGCCTGGAAGGCCCCCTCGTGCTCGAGGTAGGCGGCGACCGCGCGCCCCACCTGGTCGCCGCCGGCGGGTGGAAAGCGCTCGACGAGCAGCGTCCCGTGCAGGGAGACGAGGAGCGCCGCGTACCGCGACTGCGGGAGGACGAGCTCGCCGGCGCCCGCCCACAGCGCGAGCCGGCGTACGGGTGGAAGCGCCGAGAAGGTGTACGGGAGCCCGGTGGCGGGGTCGAGCTCGGGCGCGAGCTCCCAGGCGGTCCAGCCGACGTCGTGCTGGTCGGCGGCGAGGCAGACCTCCTCCCGCGGGTCGAACGGCTCCGCCCAGGCGCGCGCGAGCCCGCCGGCGACGCGGGCGTGCGCGGGCTGCCCGATCACGATCGTCCCCTCCGGCGTCGTCCGGTGGAGCATGCCGGCTAGGCGCGGCGGTCGTGCACGGCGTCCACGATCTCGGCGAGGACGCTCGTGTCGCCGGGCAGCTCCGCCAGGCGCTCGTGGACGCGGTCCCGGGTCTCGTCCGCGAGCTCCCGGGCGCGCGCGAGGCCGTGGAGCGAGACGTATGTGACCTTTCCGGCCGCCTCGTCCTTGCCGGGCGTCTTTCCGAGCTCCTCGGCGGTCCCGGTGGCGTCGAGGACGTCGTCGACGATCTGGAAGAGGAGCCCGACGTCCTCGCCGAGCGACCGCCAGGGGGCGCGCTCCTGCTCGGAGAGGCCTCCGACCGCGGTCGCCGTGGTGACCGCCGCACGGAGGAGCCGTCCCGTCTTGAGGGCGTGGAGGCGCCGCAGCCCCGCGGCGTCGAGGTCGCCGTCGGTCGTGACGTCCAGGTACTGGCCCCCGATCATGCCGAGCGTCGCCTCGGCGAGCTCGCGCGCGACGAGGGGCGAGGCGTAGCCCAGGGCGAGCCGGAACGCCTCGGCGAGGAGCGCGTCGCCGGCGAGGATGGCGACGTCCTCGCCGAAGCGCACGTGGGCGCTCGGCTGTCCGCGCCGGAGGTCGTCGTCGTCGAGCGCCGGCAGGTCGTCGTGGACGAGGCTGAACGTGTGGACGAGCTCGAGCGAGCAGGCGGCCGGAAGCAGGTCGACGGCCTCGCGACCGAGCGCCTCGCCGGTGGCGAGGCAGAGCACCGGGCGGATGCGCTTTCCGCCGCCGAGGAGCGAGTAGCGCAGCGCCTCCTCGAGCCTGCCCAGCTCGGCGGCGAACGAGAGCCCGGCGAGGAAGTCCTCCGCCAGGCGCCGGAGCTCGTCAGGCCGATGCATCGGCGTCGCGGCGCGCGCGGTCGACCTCCGCCTGCACCTCCCGCGCGAGCTCGGACAGCTCCTGCAGAACCTGCACGGCTCGGTCCGGGTCCTCCGCCCCCTCGAGCTCGCTTCGCGCCGCCTCGACCTTCTCGAGCAGCTCCTGGAGGCGCGCGACCGGGTCCGGCTGGCTCACGGCTGCCGCGCCTCCCGGAGGACGCGGCCGAGGATGCCGTTGACGAGCCGGCCGGCGTCCTCGCTCGCGTAGCGCTTGGCCAGGGAGACGGCCTCGTCGATGGCGACCTCGGCCGGCACCTCGCCCCCCTCCAGCTCGAAGAGGCCGATTCGCACGACGTTTCGCTCGACGACGCCGAGGCGGTCGGCGGGCCAGTCGTCGGAGGCCGCGTCGATGCGCCGGTCGAGCTCCCGCGCTCCGGCCACCACGCCGGCCGCGAGCTCGAGCGCGAAGGGGTCGACGTCGCCTTCGTGCAGGCTCGCGAGCGGCTGCCTGGTGAGGTCCCACTGGTAGAGGAGCTCGAGCGCCAGGCGCCGGGCGGCGCGGCGGCCCGTCACGCCGGGCCTCCGGAGAGCGCGGCGAGACCGGCGCCGGCCTCCTCCAGGAAGGCGGTGGTGTAGCGCCCGCTCGCGAACTCCTCGCTCGCGAGGATGTCGATGGCCAGATCGCGCGTGGTCGGAACTCCCTCGAGCTCGAATTCTGTCAGCGCCCGCCGGGCACGGCCGAGCGCCGCCCGGCGGTCGTCCGCCCAGACGATCACCTTGGCGACCAGGGAGTCGTAGAAGGGCGGGATCGCGTAGCCGTCCACGACGTGCGTGTCGACCCGCACCCCGGGCCCCAGCGGCGGCCGGAAGCGTGTGACGGTGCCGGGCGCCGGGAGGAAGTTGCGCGAGGGATCCTCGGCGTTGATGCGGAACTCGATCGCGTGCCCGCGCAGCGGCGCGCGCCCTTCGTGCGGCAGCCCCTCCCCTGCCGCGACGCCCAGCTGGGCGTGGACGAGGTCGACGCCGGTCACGAGCTCGGTGACCGGGTGCTCCACCTGGAGACGGGTGTTCATCTCGATGAAGTAGAAGCGGCCCTCCTCGTCGAGGAGGAACTCGATCGTGCCCGCGCCGCGGTAGCCGAGCACCTCGGTGGCGCGGCGGGCGGCGTCCTCCATCTCGGTCCGGAGCGCGTCGGTGACGGCGGGCGACGGCCCTTCCTCGACGAGCTTCTGGTGGCGGCGCTGGATGGAGCAGTCCCGCTCCCCGAGGGTGAGCACGCCTCCCTCGCCGTCGCCGAGCACCTGGATCTCGACGTGGCGCGCGCCGACGATCGCCCGCTCGACGTAGAGCGAGCCGTCCGAGAACGCGGCCCTCGCCTCGGCGGCGGCCGTCGAGTACGCGGACTCGAGCTCGTCGGCGGCGGTGACGAGGCGCATGCCCCGGCCTCCCCCTCCTGCGGCCGCCTTGAGGAGCAGCGGAAAGCCGACGTCGGCGGCGAGCGCGCGAGCCTGCTCCAGGGACGCGGCGCCGTTCGACCCCGGGACGAGTGGCAGCCCGGCCGCGGCGACGGTCTCCTTCGCCCTGATCTTGTCGCCCATCACCTCGATCGACTCCGGCCGCGGGCCGATGAAGACGAGGTCGTTGTCCTCGCACGCCGACGCGAAGGCCGCGTTCTCGGCGAGGAAGCCCCAGCCGGGATGCACGGCCTCGCAGCCGGTCGTGTTGGCGGCCGCGACGAGCGAGGACATGTTCAGGTAGCTCGCCGACGCCGCCGGAGGACCGACGTGGACGGCGTGATCGGCGAGTCGGACGTGGAGCGAGTCGCGGTCCGCCGTCGAGTAGACGGCCACCGCCTCGATCCCCAGCTCGTGGCAAGCGCGCACGACCCGGACGGCGACCTCGCCGCGGTTGGCGATCAGGATCCGCCGGAACACGCCCTGGCGGAGGTCGTCACGGTCCGCCCGCCTCTTGGCACGATGCGCGCGCCACCCGCGCGCCGGCCGGCGTTAGGCTCGGAAGCGGGAGGTGGGCCGGGGTGCCCCGAGAGGAACACGGGACTTCGGGCGGTCACTAGAGCGCGTCGAGCGGCCGGCCGTTCAGCGGCTCGAGCTCGAAGAGGAGCTGCCCGTACTCGACCGGCTCGGCGTTCTCGACGCAGATCCGCCGAACGACCGCCTCCGCCTCGGCCTGCACCTCGTTCATGAGCTTCATCGCCTCGAGGATGCAGAGCGTCTGCCCGGGGCCGACCGTGTCGCCCTCCTCCACGAAGGGGTCGGCGTCCGGCTGCGGCGCCCGGAAGAAGGTCCCGACCATCGGAGACTCGACGCGGATCAGGTCGTCGGCCCGAGGCTCCGTGGCGCCCTCCGGCTCCTCGTGCACGGGCGCGACCGGCACGGCCACCTGGGCGATGGCCGCGTCGTCGCGCTCGTCCGTCCGGCGCACGGTGACGCGCATCTCCCCTTCCTCGATCGTCACCTCGGCGACCCCCGACTCCTGGACGACCCGGATGATCTCCCGCAGCCGCTCGGCCTCGCTCGGCGTGAGCCCGGCGGCCTCGGAGTCGTCGCGGCGCCCTCGCGCCCGCACGGAGTGGAGCAGCGGCTCGGCGTCCTCCCCGTAGAGCGCGAGCAGGAGCAGCTCCTCCTCGCTCGCCGCCAGGCCCGCGGCGTCGGCTCTCAGGTCCTCGAGGGCGGCGGGCACGTCGTCCGCCTCGCCGGCGCCGTCGCCGAGCAGCTCGACGGCGCGCTTCACCGTCGCGTCGATCGTCCCGGGCGGGGAGCCGTAGCGGCCGTCGACCAGGTCGCGCAGCTCGTCGACGACGAAGCGCCAGCGCTGCGCCGAGAGGACGTGCAGGAGCGCCTGCGAGCCGAGCACCTGCCCGATCGGCGACGCGAGCGGCGGCCAGCCGCATTCCCGCCTGATCGTCGTCAGCTCGTCGAGCACCTCGTCGAGCCGGTCGGAGGAAGCGTGCGCGCGGAGACTCGCGTCGAGCTCCGCGACCAAGCCGGCCGGCAGGCTGTACTCGGCAGCGCGGACCGCCACGCGGGGCGAGAGCGGCGGCACCGGCTCGTCGCCGAGCGCCTCGTCCACGAGCTCGGAGCCGCGCCAGAGAACCTCGAGGTCGACGCCGGTGTCGAGCTCGAGCCCCGCGAGAGAGCGCGTCAGCGACTCGGCCGAGACGCGGTGGAGCGAGAGCGCCACGGGATAGAGCGCGCAGGCAACGTGCGTGCCACCCGCCCGTACCGCCTCGACCGCGGCGGCGAGCGCCACGCCTCCGGCGCCCTGGCAGTGGAGACCGACGGGAAGGCCGCTCGCCTCGCCGACCCGCTCCACGAGCTCGCGCGCCTTGGCCGGGTCGAGCGAGCTGGCCGGGTCGTGGAGGAGCACACGGGCGGCGCCGAGCTCGGACAGATGCTGGGCGCGCTCGAGCAGCGCCTCCGTCTCGCCGGTCGGCCCGGGGCTGTGCACGAGACCGACCGAGAGCTCCTTGCCGGCCTCGCGGATCGCTGCCGCCGCCTCGCTCAGGTTGGTGAGGTCGTTGAGCGGGTCGTGGATGCGGAAGACGTCGATGCCGCTCGCCGCCGCGCTCGCGATGAAGCGGCGCACGAGGTCGCCGGAGACGGGCCGCGAGCCGACGAGGAAGCGCCCGCGCAGCGCCATCCCGAGCGGCGTCGAGCAGCGCGCCCGAATCGCGCGGATGCGCTCCCAGGGGCTCTCGACGCCGCGCCGCACCGCGGCGTCGAAGCAACCGCCGCCGGAGATCTCGAGGCACGCGAAGCCGGCCCCGTCGAGCTCGCCCGCGAGCTCGTAGAGGCCCGCGGCCGAGACGCGCTCGGCGAGCGGCTCCTGCGAGAGGAGCCGGATCGTCGTGTCGACCAGCCGGGGCACCGGTTCAGGCCCGGGAGATGTAGCGGCGCTCACGGGTGTCGACCGTCACCCGGTCGCCCACGTTCACGAAGAGCGGCACCTGGACGACGGCGCCCGTCTCGAGCGTCGCGGGCTTCGTCACGTTCGCGACG
>JAICGP010000175.1 GCA_025923055.1 Thermoleophilia bacterium | reverse complement strand
TCGAGCGTCGTCGAAGTCGTCGTCGCCGACCGGGCAGAGCTCGACAGGCTCGTCGGCGAGGGCTTCGACCTCGACCACAGCCTCAAGCACACCGACGACGGCATCGTCGTCAACGCCGTCGTCACGCCGAGCGAGCGCCGACAGCTCGAGAAGCTCGGGTTCACGATCGGCGCCACCGTCCAGTCGGCTGCCGACCTCGACGAGGTGCTTGCGGAGCGCAACGCCGTCAAGGCGGCCAAGGCGCGCTCCGCGGGCCTGCAGCTGCAGCTGCTCGAGGCGGAGAACGAGAACCTCAAGGTGCTCCGCGCCGACTGGTTCACGAGCCTCGGCACGCCGCAGCTCTCCGTCGAGGCGCTGCACGTCGACGGCGCGAGCTCTTCGCTGACCCTCCAGCTCGAGTGGGACTCGGGCCCCGGGACGCCGATGGGCTCGGGCGGCTCCATCTCGCTTCAGCGCTTCGTCGACGCGGGCGTCTACATGTACCACCGTCGCCAGACGAGCGCTCCGGTGCAACCGGACCTGGTCCGCGTCACGGCCTCGACGGGCGACGTCGTCACCGCGAAGGTCACCGAGTGGCTGCCGCCGGACGACAGTCCGACCAGGCCTCGATTCGAGGACTTCGTCGACAACTACCTGGATCCGACCGAGCTCTACGAGCGGATCAACCAGCTCGCGGCCGAGTTCCCGGAGCTCGCCGAGGTTCGCGACCTCCCCTTCGAGACGAACGGCTACCGCCGCAAGGCGCAGACGATCCTCGAGCCCCCGGGCACGAGGATCGTCGTCGACGCGCCGTCGCCGGCGGCCGGCATCTACGACGCCGTCGAAGCGAGCTTCGGCCCCGACGCGCCGGTCGCCGGCGTCGCCGGCTCGGTCGCGCTCGTGAACGACGGCTCCGCTGCGCCGACCGAGGGCTGCAACGCGCTCGTCGGCTTCCCCGCCGGCGCGATCGCGCTCGTCGACCGCGGCAGCTGCAACTTCACCCAGAAGGTGCTGAACGCGCAGGCCGCCGGCGCCGTCGCGGTCGTGGTGGCGAACAACGTCCCGGGCGACCCGTTCGCGATGGGCGGGAGCGCGCCCGGGATCACGATCCCGGCCGTGATGATCTCGCAGGACGACGGCGCCACCCTGAAGGCGGGCCTTCCGGCAAGCGGCCGCCTCCACGGCGCGCCGCCGCTCGACCCGAGCCGCGTCGTCGTCGAGTCGCTCGCGTGGGGGCACGAGGGCGGCAACGACCTCACGATCGAGCTCGTCGACCCGGGGGCGCCCAGCTCCCCGCTCGCGGTCTCGGTAATGGGGACGCACATCCGCGTGTCGCTCGCCACGGACGGGGGCGGCGCGCTCGCCAGCACCGCGGCCGAGGTCGCGGCGGCGCTCAACGCCGGCGCGGGGTCCGTGGTCCGCTCGTACACGTACCGCGGCAACGACGGCGACGGGATCGTGCAGCCGCAGGCGACCGCGCAGCTGACCGACTTCCTGGACGCCCCGGCGCACATCTCGCGCGACCCATACCAGGTGCAGGCGCTCGTGCTCGGCCGCACGCGAGACGGGTCGAAGCCCGGCGTCCTCGCCTACGCGCAGGAGCACGCGCGGGAGTGGGTGCCCCCGCTGGTGACGGTCGAGACGGCCGAGCGCCTGCTCCGCAACGAGGCCCACGACGGCCGCATCCGGCGGCTGCTCCGCAACCTCGAGATCTGGATCATCCCGTCCGTCAACCCGGACGGCGGCCACTACGCGTTCTACGACGACAACGGCCAGCGCCGGAACATGACGAACCACTGCGACGACGACGACTCCGACCCGAACCGTCGCGACAGCTGGGGCGTCGACAACAACCGCAACTACGACTATGGATCGCTGTTCGACGGCTACAGCGGCGCCTCGACGAACTGCCTCAGCGACGTGTTCGCAGGGCCGTCGGAGCTCTCCGAGCCGGAGAACCGAAACCTCACCTGGGTCGTCGACGAGAACCCGAACATCCGGTTCTCGATGAACCTGCACAGCTCGGGCAACTACTTCATGTGGTCGCCCGGTGCGTACGCACTGCCGGGCCGCGTGCTCCTGCCGAGGCCCGACCCCGGGGAGGAGGCTTACTTCTACCAGGCCTCGAACCGGATCCTGACGGCCATCAAGCGGTATCGCGGGCTGTCCGTGACGCCCGCACGCACGGGCCCGATCGCCGACGTGCTCTACTCGGCGGCGGGGAACTCGGGCGACCGGCTCTGGTACGTCAACCGCATCTTCGCGTGGAACTTCGAGGTCGGCACCAGCTTCCAGCCCGAATGGGAGGAGGCGCATGCCGAGACGATGGAGTTCGCGAACGGCCTCGAGGAGCTGCTGTGGGTCGCTCACGACTGGAGCCGTGACGAGCAGCCGCCCAGGTCGCGGCTGCGGCCGGGCGGCCTCCGGTACACGGGCTCGGTCGACCTGACGTTCGACACGCCGAACGAGCCGGCGATCGTCTACTACACCCTCGACGGAAGCAGGCCGACGTTCGAGAACGCGTTGCGGCTCGAGTCGGCGGGACCGCGCCAGGGCGCGGCACCCATCACGATCACGGAGACGACCACGATCAACTGGTTCTCCGTCGACATGGCCGGCAACGTCGAAATGGGCTACGACCCGGACAACCCGGCCTCCCAGAACTACCAGTCGCGGACGATCGAGATCGTCGACTAGCCGGCTGGAGGCAGAACGGACGAAGCGGCCGCGGCGCTCCGAGGCGTCGCGGCCGCTTCCGACTGCGCTTCGGTAGGAGCGGGCCGGCACCGTCGCGGAGGTGGTGGGTCGACGGCACCGGCCCTATCGGGGAAAGCTGCTCCTAGGCAGTCCTCGGCTTCCGGAAGAGTGCCACGCCGAGCGCGATCAGGCCTGCGGCGAGGCCCACGATAGCGAGGATGATGGCGACGGTCGCCATCCCATCGTCATCGTCGTCGGTGCTGACGGCGGGGACCGCAGCCTCCTCCTCCGTCGTGGCCGCCGGCTCCTCGGCCTCCTCTTCCTCGGGAGCGACGACGGTGATCCGCGGCGCGGGCGTGTCGCCGTCCGGGTCGGGATCGACCCAGCCGACCTCCTCGCCGCTCGAGTACACCTGCTGCGTGGGGAAGAGGAACTCGTCGCCCTCTGCCGCGTCCTCCGGGACGCGGAGGCTGATGCCGAACTCGTCGAACCCGTCGGCCGGAATGGCCGGATCGCACGTCCACGTGACGCTGACGATCCGCTCGGTGATGTCCTCGACCGGCTCGGCGAGCTCCTCCATCTCCACCTCGCGCTCGCAGAGGGGGTGCGGCTTGAAGCGCGCGGTCAGGATCTCCTCCGGGAACTGGACGGTCACGCTGGTCGTCTCGGCGTCGTCCCGCTCGTTGGGGACGCGGACGGCCATGGTCGCAAAGGCGCCCGGCTCCCACTCGCCCGGTTGGATGGTGACGTGCGCGGCAGCCGCCGCCGGGAAGACCACGGCTGCCGTGAGGAAGCTCAAGATGAGACGTCGTAGCACGTACTACTCCTCTCCGATGGGAACGGTGATGGTTTCGGTCAGTAGGTCGAACTCGCCCACGAGCGCCTCGATGCGAAGCTCCCACTCGCCCGGAAGGGAGAGCGAGGCCCCCTCGGCGACGTACTCGCCGGGTTGGCCCTGGACCGGCTCCGCCGGGAACGCCAGCGGGCCGATCTCCTCGCTCGGAAGCGAGGCGGAAACGCTTACCTCGGTGAACTCCTCCGCGTCCGACTGCTCGAAGCTCAGGTGGACGGAGTTCTCGCCGGGAGTCGCCGGATCGACGACGACGTGGGCCATCGTGCCACCCAGGTCGACCTCGGATTCGAACGGCTCGTGGTCGCCGGCCGCGGGTTCCATGGCCGCCTCCTCCATGGCCATGTCGCCCATCATCGCCTCCGTACGAGCCGGCTCCGCGTTCACGAGCACGGCCGTCACGGCGACGACCGCGACCATGATCACGAGCTCGACGCCGGCGGCCTGGAGGAAGCGCCGCCGCTCGAGCACAGAGGCCAGGCCCGCCCTCAGGCGCGGTACCGCGTAGCGGTTGTTGTACGCGCCGAGGCCGAGCAGCGGGACCACGAGGGCGATCTTCGCGAGGAGCAGGAGTCCGTACTCCGTCTCCCAGAGCGCGCTCCAGGTTCGCACCTGGAGGTAGCCGTTGATCGCGCCCGCCACGAGCAGCGCGGCGACCGAGACGACGGCCATGTTGGAGAAGCGCGGCACCGTCCGCGTGGCCAGCGGCCAGCGGTCGTCCCGCGCGAGGGTCAAGGCGACGACGACGAAGCCGAGCCCGCCCGTCCAGAGCGCTGCCGCGATCACGTGGGCGACGTCCGCCGCCATGGCGAGATTGCCCGCCGTGCTCGCGTGCCCGGACAGGGACGGGGTGAGCGACATGCCGAACCCGAGGGCCAGCGTCAGCGCCGCCAGCGCCCTCCGGTCGCGTCCCTCCGAATGGCGCAGGGCCATCGCGGTGAGGGCAAGCGTGGCGGCGAGCGCGGCCTGGACGAGCATCATCTCGCCGTAGCGCGTCTCGAGGACGGTCGTGAAGACGTTCCAGCGGAACGCGTCGAGCAGGCCGAGGCCGCCCGCCGCCGCGCCCTGGAGGAAGATGTTCAGCAGGGCGACGACGGCGAGAGCGGCGGCCAGCCCGGCGAGGACGCCGTAGAGGCGCCGCCGGACGCTCCACGCCGCGGACGGCAGGGCGATGACGAGCACCGCCGCGCCCCCGACGGTCAGGAGGAGGAGGGCGAAGTCGAAGAACCGCCCGCCCGTGAAGAAGACGTCCACCGTTGTCGACGTCCCCGTCAGCGAGTCGATGGAGATGCCTGTCGGCTGGACCCCCCTCTCCTGCACGTGGAAGACGAACGCTCCGGAGATCGGGTCGGAGTCGGCCGAGATCGCCCGCCAGGCGACCGTATAGGTCCCCGGCGCGAGATCTCCCTCGATCCCGACTGCGACCTCGCTTCCCCGCGAGGGCTCTACCTGGTCGGCGTCGACGCGATTGCCCTGGCCGTCGTAGACGCGGATGCCGCCCAGCGACATCTCGACCGGCTCGTTGAACCGGAGGCTGACCTCCTCGGGCGCCTCCTGGACGACGGTGTCGTTCCCAGGCTCCGTCCCGAGCAGCACGGAGTGCGCGAGCGCACCCGGTGCGAGCGCGGCCGCGACGACCGCCGCGACGGCGAGCGCGACGACGAGTCGGCCCCGACCTCGTGTCTGTGGTTCGCGGATCTTCCTCTCCTCCTTCCCCGGCTTCAGGGCGCCGCGCAACGCGGCGCTCCACCTCACAGCGAGGCGGGCTGCGGCGGCGCGCGTTGGCCGCGCGCTCCGACGAGCGTCGGGCCGGGCGGAATCCGGTCCGTGCCTGGCACTGCGAG
>JAICGP010000174.1 GCA_025923055.1 Thermoleophilia bacterium | reverse complement strand
TCTCGAGCCGTCCGGCGCCCGCGCCGGAGCCATGGGGGCTCGCCCTCGAAACGCACGTGCCGCCGGGGCTGGGCGGCAGCTCATCTGCCGGAATCACCTCGTACACGAGGTTCCTTCGTCAGGGGGGTCTTGCCCGCCAGGATCGTCCGGAGGACGGAGGAGTCGATGTTGCCGCCCGAGACGATCGCGACGACCTTGCCGCCGCCGGGCCGTCCCGAGAGCGCGGACGCGACCGCCAGGGCGCCTGCGCCTTCCGCCACGACCCGGATCCGCTCGACGAGCAGGCGCACCGCGGCCGCCGTCTCGTCGAGCGTCACGACATCCGAGCCGGCGACGAGCGGGCGGGCGAGTCTCCACATCTTCGGGAGGAGCGCGCGGGCGCCCGCGCCGTCGACGAAGGTGGGGCGGTAGTCGATCTCGCGCGGCTCGCCCGCGGCCAGCGAGGCGGCGAGCGGCGCAGCGGTCTCGAGCTCGACCGCTCGGATCTCCGTCTCGGGGCGCAGCGCCTTGATCGCGCTCGCGATTCCGGTGAGGAGCCCGCCGCCTCCCCACGGGACGACGACGACGTCGGGATCGGGCAGGTCCTCGAGGATCTCGAGGCCGATGGTGCCGTTCCCGGCCATGACGGGCTCGTCCTCGACCGGGTGGACGAAGAACCCGTCCACCCCGGGGTAGCGCCGCTCCTCGAGGGCCTGCCACCAGCGGTCGAACGGCACCCGCACGTAGGTTCCGCCCAGGCGCTCGATCGCGGCGAGCTTCGTCTGGGGAGCGTGGTCGGGGACGATCACCGTGCAGGGGATCCCGAGCTCGCGCGCCGCCCAGGCGACGCCCTGGGCCATGTTGCCGGCGCTCGTCGTCACGACGCCCCTGGCGAGCTCGTCGCGCGGCGCCGCGGCCATCGCGTTGTAGGCGCCGCGGATCTTGAAGGAGTTGATGGGCTGGAGCGTCTCCAGCTTGAGGTGGATCTCCGCCGGAGCGTCGTCCACGTGCAGGCGCACGAGCGGCGTGCGGACGGCGGTGCCGGCGATCGTCTCGCGCGCGCGGCGGATGTCCTCGAGCGGGATCAGAGGTCGACCTCGGTACCCGCGCCGGTCTCGCGTGCCCGCCGGTAGAGGTGCTCGGCGGCGGCGAGGTCCTCGACGGCGAGGCCCAGCGACTTGAAGACCGTCAGCTCGCCCGGCGACGTGCGCCCCTCGGCGCGGCCCGTGAGCACCTCGCCCAGCTCGGCACGGATGTGGTCGGGGCTGATCGCGCCTTCGCGTTGCGGGAAGAGGAAGTCACCCGCCTCGTTGACCGTCGACTCACGGCGGTCGACGAAGAGCGTCGCGGCGGCCATCGTCTCGGTGTCCAGCTCCCGGGTGGTCGGGATGCTCGACCCGACCGCGTTCACGTGAGCGCCCTCGCGGAGCCAGGCTCGGCGCAGGATCGGCTCGCGGGCGGTCGTCGTCGTGCAGACGACGTCGGCGTCCCGGACCGCCTCCTCGGCGCTGCCGGCGACCTCGACGGGGAACGGCGTGCCTGCCTCGGCGGCGAGCGCCTGGGCGCGCTCGGGCGTGCGCGTCCAGACCCGCGCCCGCTCGAAGGGGCGCACGAGCGCCATCGCCTCGAGGTGCGAGCGCGCCTGGACCCCGGCGCCGAGGATCGCGAGCCCGCGCGCGTCCTCGCGGGCCAGGAGCCGCGTGGCGACGGCGGAGACGGCCGCGGTGCGGATCGCCGTGATCGCGGAGGCGTTCAGGGCGGCGGACAGCTCGCCCGTCTCCCCGTCGAAGAGGAGGACGGCGCCCTGGTGGGCATCGAGCCCGCGCGCCGGGTTGCCGGGGAAGACGCAGACCGCCTTGAGGCCGTAGGCGGCCTCGGGGCGGGCGCGGTACGCCGGCATCAGGCCCATCAGCCCGGCCGCTTCGGCGGGCCGGACGACGAAGCGGAGCGGCTGCTCCATGTCGCCGCGCTCGAGCGCCGCGAGCGCCTCGGCCATGACCTCGACGCACTCGTCCATCGGGAGGAGGCGCGCGACGTCGGCCTCGCCGAGGAGCAGCGTGGGCATCAGCGTCCCTCCAGGTGATGCTGAAACAGCGCTCCGATGTCCTCGCGCTCGGCGTGGGAGAGCCGCAGCGTGAGAGCGTCGCGGGCCGGCTCCAGGTGCTCCGGCCGGCGCGGGCCGACGATCACGGCCGTCACGAGCGGGTTGGCGAGCACCCAGGCGAGCGCGAGGGTGGCGGGGGTCGTGCCCCGCTCGCGGGCGGCCGCGGCGAGCGCCTCGAGGCCGTCGAAGGTCCGCTCGGCGGCGATCTCCTCGTACGGCTCAGGCCGCAGGGTCATGCGCGAGCCCGCCGGGTACGGCTCGCCGCGCCGGTACTTCCCGGTCAGCCACCCGCCCGCGAGCGGGCCGAAGGGCGTGTAGCCGAGGCCCTGGCGCTCGCAGAGGGGCAGGACGTCCTCCTCGTCGTCGCGCTCCAAGAGGCTGTAGGCGTTCTGCACCCACCCGAAGCGGGCGAGGCCGCGCGCCTCGCTCTCGCGCAGTGCCTCCTCGAGCTCGCCGCTTCCCACGTTGCTCGCCCCGAGCGCGCCGACCTTGCCCGCGCCGACGAGCTCGTCGAGAGCCTCGAGGGTGTCGCCGACCGGCGTCGCCGGGTCGGGCTCGTGGATGAGGTAGAGGTCGACCCGCTCGACGCCGAGCCGCGCGAGGCTGCCGTCGATCTGGCGCCGGACGCGGTCGGGCGCGAGACCGCGGTCGCGCGGGTCTCCCTCCACGGAGTGGAACACCTTGGTCGAGAGCACGAGGCGCTCGCGCACGTCGGGGCCGCGCCGCGCCAGCCACCGCCCGATGGCGCGCTCGCTGCGTCCGCCTCCGTAGGCGTCGGCCGTGTCGAAGAGGGTGATGCCAAGCTCCCACGCGGCGTCCATGAGCGCGAAGGCCTCCTCCTCGCTCTCCCCCTGTCCGAAGAACGCGGGGGCGGAGCCGATGCCGCCGAAGTTGCCGCAGCCGAGCGCGACACGCGACACCTCGACCCCCGTCGTCCCGAGCACGCGGTACTCCATGGAGGGGGGAAGTATCCTCCAGACCATGCACGAGAAGATGACCGAGGAGGAGTTCGCGCCGATCCTGCCCGGCCCGGGCGAGAGCGACTACGAGCGCTACCTGCGCACGGACGAGCTCCTCGCGCTCCAGAAGACCCCCGAGGAGATGGCCCACCGGGACGAGCTCCTCTTCCAGACGACGCACCAGTCGTCAGAGCTCTGGCTGAAGCTCGCCTGCTACGAGGTCGAGACGGCGACGGCGCACGTGCGGGCGGGCGAGCTCGCCGCCGCGATCCGGCTCCTGCGCCGTGCGACCGCCTGCATCGAGCTGATCACGACCCAGATCCACATGCTCGAGCACATGTCGCCCTGGGAGTACCAGGAGGTTCGCCGCGTGCTCGGCCATGGGAGCGGCTTCGACTCGCCGGGTTTCAACGCGGTACGCCGCGTGACGCCGCCGCTCGGAGAGGCCTTCCACGAGCTCGTGCGCGGCGAGGGGCTCACCGTCGTCGAGCTCTACCGCCGCGGCCGTGAGTTCGAGGAGCTCTATGGGCTCGCCGAGCTCCTGATCGAGTGGGACGAGCGCATCACGCTGTGGCGGGCGCACCACTTCAAGCTCGTCGAGCGGATCATCGGCGGCGAGGTCGTCGGCACGCAGGGCACGCCCGTCGAGGTGCTCGGCAACCTCGTGGCCAAGAGCCGGTTCCCGGAGCTCTGGCGCGCCCGCAACGAGCTGACCGCTCTCGCCCAGCTCGAGGACTAGGCGAGCAGGTCGCGGTGCCGCGCCAGTGCGGCGAGCACCGCCTCGACGTCCTCGCTCGAGTTGTAGCCGTGGAACGAGATGCGCAGGTTGCCGTCGCGTGAGGAGGTGACGACGCCCTCGGAGCGCAGGGCCGCCACGAGGGCGTGCTCGTCGGTCGAGGCGACCGCGACGAGGGGGCCGCGGCGGTCCGGGTCGCGCGGCGTCACGACACGGCCGCCGAGCTCCTCGACGCCGTCCACGAGGAGCGCCGTGAGCCCGCGTACGTGCTCCTCCGTCTCGGCCATTCCGATCTCCTGCGCCAGCTCGATGCCGGCCAGGCCCGCGTAGATCGAAGGGATGGGCGGCGTGCCGAACTCGAAACGCCGGGCGGTCGGGGACGGCGAGTAGTCGTGGATGTCCATCTGGAAGATGTCCTCGTCGGCGAACCAGCCCGTGCTCGTCGGCCGGATGCGCTCGACGAGGTCGCGCCGGCAGTAGAGGAAGGCGAGGCCCGCCGAGCCGAGCAGGTACTTCACCGTCCCGGCGGCCAGGAAGTCGACTCCGAGGGCGCGCACGTCGAGCGGGATCGCGCCCGCCGCCTGGTAGGCGTCGAGCAGCACGAGCGCCCCGCGCTCGTGCGCGAGGCGGACGACCCCCTCGACGTCGACGCGGCTGCCGTTGCGGTAGCAGACGTGGGTCACGGCCACGAGCGCCGTGCGCTCGTCGATCGCCGCCTCGAAGTGCTCGAGCGGGATCGTCGCGTCACCCGCCTCTGGCACGTGGACGACCTCCCGCCCGCGCAGCTCCTGGGCGTGCGCGATCTGCCCGACCGCGGGGAACTCGAAGTCGCTCACGACGATCGTCGTCCGCTCCCCGTCGAAACGCAGGCCCGAGAAGAGCGCGCTCACGCCGGCGGAGAGCGACGTGGTCACCGCGATCTCGTCCGGGTCGGCCCCGACGAGCCCGGCGAAGGCGCCGCGCGCCGCCTCGGACCGCTCGACCCAGTACTCCCACGGCGCTCCCTGCTCGTCCCAGTCGCGGAGGTAGTCCTCGTAGGAGGCGCGCACCGAGTCGGAGAGCGCGCCCTGCGAGCAGCTGTTCACGTACACGAGCCGCTCGAGGATGGGGAAGCGGTGGCGGACGCGCGCGGGGAGCGCCTCGGCGGACGACGCTCTAGCGGCCAAGGTAGGCCTTCTTCAGCTCGTCGTTGGCGAGCAGGGCGTCGGCGCGGTCGGCGAGCACGACGTTCCCCGTCTGGAGCACGTAGCCGCGGTCCGCGATCGAGAGCGAGACGTTCGCGTTCTGCTCGACGACGAGCACCGAGACGCCGGTCTGGTGGACCTGCTTGATGATCTCGAAGTTCTTCTCCACCAGGATCGGCGCGAGGCCCATGGACGGCTCGTCCATGAGCAGGAGGCGCGGGCGGGACATGAGGGCGCGGCCCATCGCGAGCATCTGCTGCTCGCCGCCCGAGAGCGTCCCGGCGAGCTGCGAGCGGCGCTCGTGGAGGACCGGGAAGAGGTCGTAGACGCGCTCGAAGTCGGCGGCCAGGTCGTCCTTGCGCAGGTAGGCGCCCATCTCGAGGTTCTCGAGCACCGTCATGGGCGCGAAGACGCGCCGGTTC